>NZ_JAECZP010000012.1:0-173626 GCF_019691255.1 Pseudomonas sp. USTB-Z | reverse complement strand
CTTCCCCTTGCCGGGTGTGTAGAGGACTTTCACCCCCAAGTCACCAGCGAGGCCACCACAGCCAAGCTGGTTGCGCTATCGCGCAACGCGCCATGCCTGGCGCACCATAAAAAAGGCCACCCGAAGGTGGCCTTAATGAACTAGAGAGTGTTCGAACTTACACGGCCGCAACAGGGCGCATGTACGAGATCGGTGCCGTGCTGGCATCTTCGAAAGTGACCACTTCCCAGGCATCGGTTTCAGCAATCAGCTTGCGCAACAGCTGGTTGTTCAGCGCGTGGCCGGACTTGAAGCCCTTGAACTCGCCGATCAGGCTGTTGCCCAGCAGGTACAGATCGCCGATGGCGTCGAGGATCTTGTGCTTGACGAATTCGTCTTCGTAACGAAGGCCGTCTTCGTTGAGCACGCCGTCCTCATCGACCACGATGGCGTTCTCGACACTGCCACCCAACGCAAGGTTGTGCTTGCGCAGGTACTCGATGTCACGCATGAAGCCAAAAGTACGCGCGCGGCTGACTTCCTTCACGAACGACGTGCTGGAAAAGTCGACGCTGGCGCTCTGGGTCCGGTTGCGAAGCACCGGGTGATCGAAATCGATCTCGAAGCTCACCTTGAAACCTTCGAAAGGCAGGAACGTGGCGCGCTTGTCGCCCTCTTCCACGGTTACCTCACGCAGGATGCGGATGAACTTCTTGGCTGCGTCCTGTTCTTCCAGGCCGGCAGACTGAATCAGGAATACAAAAGGACCGGCGCTGCCATCCATGATCGGCACTTCCGAGGCGGAGAGCTCGACGTAGGCGTTATCGATGCCCAGGCCCGCCATGGCGGAGAGCAGGTGCTCGACCGTATCGACCTTGACGTCACCGTTGACCAACGTCGTCGACATGGTTGTCTCGCCGACGTTGGCCGCACGCGCAGGGATCTCGACCACAGGGTCGAGGTCGGCGCGGCGGAAGACGATGCCGGTGTCAACAGGTGCAGGCTTGAGGGTCAGGTAAACCTTCTCCCCGGAGTGCAGACCGACACCTGTGGCACGGATGGTATTCTTCAGGGTGCGTTGTTTAATCATGGCATTGGCCGCTTCAGCGCAAATTGCGAACAGGTATCAACAAAGGCTGGGGATGATAACAGACCCAACCTTTGATGAATACCAATCACCTTTATACCCCTGATAAATTCCATTAATCAGCCTGACGACGCAGGAATGCCGGGATATCGAGGTAGTCCAGGTCATCCTGAGGGTTCAGTTTAGCGGCTGCGGCAGCACCTGCATGCGCCTGGTTGCGCATGACGGTCGGACGCTCCAGGTCACGGTAGTTGACCGCTGGCTGCTCCTGGCGCACCGGCGCAGGATTGGACGCTTCGTACGCCTGCTGGGCAGTCTGCAGGGTATTGTCGACCACCTTCACAGGCTTCTCGATGCGTGCGCCCAGACCAGTGGCCACCACGGTCACGTGCAGTTCGTCACGCATGTCCGGGTCGATCACGGTGCCGACCTTGACCATCGCGTGGTCGGAGGCGAAGGCTTCGATGATGCTACCCACGTCGGAGTACTCACCCAGCGACAGGTCCGGGCCTGCGGTGATGTTCACCAGGATACCGCGGGCGCCCTGCAGGTTGACGTCTTCCAGCAGCGGGTTACGGATAGCTGCCTCGGTGGCTTCACGTGCACGGTTCGGGCCGCTGGCGCAGCCAGTACCCATCATGGCCATGCCCATTTCACCCATCACGGTGCGCACGTCGGCGAAGTCGACGTTGATCATGCCTGGGCGCTTGATGATGTCGGAGATACCGCGTACGGCACCGGCCAGTACATCGTCAGCCTTGGCGAAGGCAGACAGCAGGCTGGCATCCTTGCCCAGGATGGTCAGCAGCTTCTCGTTGGGGATGGTGATCAACGAGTCGACGCTTTCAGCCAGCATGCGGATGCCTTCATCGGCGATCTGCATGCGCTTGCGGCCTTCGAACGGGAACGGACGGGTCACCACTGCAACGGTGAGGATACCCATTTCCTTGGCCACTTCGGCAATGATTGGCGCTGCACCGGTACCGGTGCCGCCACCCATGCCGGTGGTGATGAACACCATGTTGGTGCCCTGCAGCACTTCAGCGATGCGCTCACGGTCTTCCAGCGCGGCCTGACGGCCGACTTCCGGATTGGCACCGGCACCCAGGCCCTTGGTCACACCCGTGCCCAATTGCAGGATGGTGCGCGCGCCAATGTTTTTCAGCGCCTGGGCATCGGTGTTGGCGCAGATGAATTCCACGCCTTCGATGCTGCTCTTGACCATGTGATTGACGGCGTTGCCGCCACCACCACCAACGCCGATCACTTTGATGACCGGACTTTGCGGGACGTTGTCTACGAGCTCGAACATTTTCCCTCTCCTTACAGTTCTCTAGTTGTTGCGCCTACCACTACTGCTTTGAAACTTAGAAGTTGCCCTGGACCCACTTCTTGAAGCGTTCAAGCACTGGGGCCTTCGGTTCATCGCCATAGCTGTTGCTGCTGCTGTTGCTGTTACCGGTCAGGGCCAAATCCTCGGACTGCTTCAGCAGGCCGTAGGTGAGCAAGCCCACACCGGTGGAATAGATCGGGTTGCGCACCACGTCGCTCAGCCCCCGAACGCTGTGCGGCACGCCCAGGCGTACCGGCATGTGGAAGATTTCCTCGGCCAGTTCCACGGCGCCTTCCATCTTCGCGGTGCCGCCAGTGAGGACGATGCCGGCGGGCACCAGGTCTTCGTAGCCGCTGCGGCGCAGTTCGGCCTGGATCAGGGTAAAGAGCTCGTCGTAACGTGGCTCCACCACCTCGGCCAGGGCCTGGCGCGACAGCTCGCGCGGTGGGCGATCGCCCACGCTTGGCACCTTGATGGTCTCGCCAGCGCCAGCCAGTTTGGCCAAGGCACAGGCGTAGCGGATCTTGATTTCTTCGGCGTACTGGGTCGGGGTCCGCAGGGCCATGGCGATGTCGTTGGTCACTTGGTCGCCTGCAATCGGGATGACCGCCGTGTGGCGGATGGCGCCCTCGGTGAAGATGGCGATGTCGGTGGTGCCGCCACCGATGTCCACCAGGCACACGCCCAGTTCTTTTTCATCATCGGTCAGCACCGAATAGGCCGAAGCCAGCTGTTCGAGGATGATGTCGTCGATTTCCAGGCCGCAGCGGCGCACACACTTCTCGATGTTCTGGGCGGCGTTGACGGCGCAAGTGACCACGTGAACCTTGGCTTCCAGACGCACGCCAGACATGCCCAGCGGCTCGCGCACGCCTTCCTGGTTGTCGATCACATAGTCCTGCGGCAAGGTGTGCAGCACGCGCTGGTCGGCCGGAATCGCCACGGCCTGGGCGGCGTCGAGTACGCGCTCCAGGTCGGCCAGGCTGACCTCGCGGTCACGGATGGCAACGATGCCGTGGGAGTTCAGGCTGCGGATGTGATTACCGGCCACACCGACGAACGCCGAGTGGATACGGCAGCCGGCCATCAGCTGCGCCTCTTCCACGGCGCGCTGGATCGACTGCACGGTGGACTCGATGTTCACCACCACGCCTTTTTTCAGGCCACGGGACGGATGGGTGCCGATCCCGACGATTTCCAGGGTGCCGTCTTCGCCCACTTCGCCCACCAGCGCCACCACCTTGGAGGTGCCAATGTCCAGCCCGACGATCATTTTGCCGCTATGCGCGTTTGCCATGGTCCTGCCTCTCTCTAATTCTTCGCAACGGCGGGTTGGGCCGTCGTCGGTGCAATCGGTTCCCGCCAACCAACGGCAAGTCCGTTGGAATAACGCAGATCAATGCGGGCGATAGTGGTGATCTGGTCTTTGAGTGTCTTGTCGTAAATGGCAATGAAACGGCGCATCTTCTCCACCAGATGATCGCGCCCCAGCAGCAACTCGATGCCTGGCCCGGCACTGCTCGCACCGGTGGTCAGGAACCAGCTGCCTCGCTCGCGCAGCTCCAGGCGAGCGATGGAAAAGCCCAGGGGGCGCAGCATCTGGCTCAATACCTGATACTGCTGCATGACTTGTTGCTGAGCACGCTGCGGCCCGGCCAGCTGCGGCAGGTGCTCATAGTTGGCCAGCTCGCGCGGGGTGAAAGCCTGACCCTGGTTGTTGAGCAGGGCTGCGTCCCCCCAGCGTGCCACCGGCAGCTGCTCTTCAAGGCGGATCACCACCTCGTCGGGCCACACCCGGCGCACTTCGGCGTGTGCGATCCACGGCATCTGCTCGAGCTCGGCGCGCATCGCCGGCAGGTCGACGCTGAAGAAGCTCGCCGCCACGTAGGGCGCGATACGCTGCTGCACCGACTGCTGGCTGATGTAGCTGAGGTCGCCCTGCACATCGATCTTGGTGATCGGGCGGTCGGCGTACGGCATCAGGCGAATGGCGCCCTCGTAGGCACCAAAGCCGGCCGCCACCAGCAACACCGGCCACAGCAAGCGCTTGAGGCCGCCCAGGCTTGGCCGGGGCAGGCGCGCCGATACGGGCTCGTCGGCCACCAGCCGGCTGGCACCACGCGGCACCGGCTTGCTACGGCCGGTAACGGGTTGCTGCTGACGTATCATCGCGCCTTGCATGGTTATTAACCTCGCGTCGCCACGCTTTCGGCCAGGATTGCCAGCACCAGTTGCTGGAAGTCCAGGCCAGCCGCGCGGGCCGCCATGGGCACCAGGCTATGATCTGTCATGCCTGGTGCGGTGTTGACTTCGAGCAGCCAGAACTGGCCCTGCTCGTCCTGCATCACGTCCAACCGCCCCCAGCCTTCGATGCCAATGGCATCGCAGGCGCGCGCAGTCAGGTCGATCAGTTCCTGTTCCTTGACGCTATCCAGCCCGCACGGGATGCGGTACTGGGTATCGTTGGCGATGTACTTGGCGTCGTAGTCGTAGAACACGTGCGGCGTACCCAGGGCGATCGGCGGCAGCACCTGGCCGCGCAGTACCGCGATGGTGAACTCCGGACCGTGGATCCACTGCTCCACCAGTACCTGGGAATCGTATTTGGCGGCGTCCTGCCAGGCGGCGACCAGTTCCTGGGCGCTGTTCACCTTGGCCATGCCGATGCTAGAGCCTTCATGGGCGGGTTTGACGATAAGCGGGAAGCCCAGTTCCGTACTGGCCTGCAAACAATCGCTTTCGCTCGCCAGCACCGCGTGGCGTGGCGTGGGAATGCCCAGGCTCTGCCACACCTGCTTGGTGCGCAGCTTGTCCATCGCCAGCGCCGAAGCCAGGATGCCGCTGCCGGTGTAGGGGATGCCCAGGCACTCCAGCAAACCTTGCATGCTCCCGTCTTCACCGCCACGGCCGTGGAGGATGATGAAGGCGCGGTCAATCTTCTCGCTCTGCAGGCGTGCGAGCAGGTCGTCACCGACGTCGATGCCAACCACGTCGACGCCGGCAGTGCTCAGCGCATCGATCACTGCGGCGCCAGATTTCAGCGACACCTCACGCTCGGCGCTCTTGCCACCGTACAGCACGGCGACGCGGCCGAACGCCTTGACGTCCAGGGTCGACTGCAGCTTGTCGTAGGCGCTGGTCATTTCGACTTCTCCTGCTTGGCGCCTGCGAACAGCGGGCTTTTCATCAACTGCGGGGCCAGGCCGCCGACATCACCGGCACCCTGACAGATCAAAATGTCGCCAGCGCGCAGCAGTGGCTTGACCAGCGGTGCCAGCTCGACGCCGCGCTCGATGTAGATCGGGTCCAGCTTGCCGCGCTGGCGGATGCTGTGGCACAGCTGACGGCTGTCGGCACCGGGGATCGGCTCTTCGCCGGCCGGGTAGACCTCCATCAGCAGCAGCACGTTGGCATCGCCCAGCACCTGGACGAAATCGTCGTACAGGTCGCGGGTGCGGCTGTAGCGGTGCGGCTGGTAGACGATCACCAGGCGGCGGCTTGGCCAGCCACCGCGCACAGCCTTGATCACCGCCGCCACTTCGGTGGGGTGATGACCGTAGTCGTCAACCAGCATCACACTGCCGCCTTCGACCGGCAGCTCGCCGTATACCTGGAAGCGACGACCGACACCCTGGAAGCCGGACAGGCCCTGGACGATGGCCTCGTCAGTAATGCCTTCGTCAGTGGCGATGGCGATGGTCGCCAGGGCGTTGAGCACGTTGTGGTTGCCGGGCATGTTCACCGAAACCTCCAACGGCTCGCGATCACGGCGCAGCACGGTGAAGTGGGTCTGCATGCCCTGCTGACGCACATTGATGGCGCGGATGTCGGCCTCTTCGCTGAAGCCGTAGGTCACGGTCGGGCGCTTCACCTGCGGCAGGATCTCGCGAACCACCGGGTCGTCCAGGCACATCACCGCCAGCCCATAGAACGGCAGGTTGTGCAGGAACTCGACGAAGGTTTTCTTCAGCTTGTTGAAGTCACCTTCGTAGGTCGCCATGTGGTCGGCGTCGATGTTGGTGACAACCGCGACCATCGGCTGCAGGTGCAGGAAGCTGGCATCGCTTTCGTCTGCTTCAGCGATCAGGTAGCGGCTGGTGCCCAGCTGCGCATTGGTACCGGCAGCGGTAAGACGGCCACCGATAACGAAGGTTGGGTCCAGGCCACCGGCGGCGAACACTGAAGCCAGCAGGCTGGTCGTGGTGGTCTTGCCGTGAGTACCGGCAACGGCCACGCCATGGCGGTAACGCATCAGCTCGGCGAGCATCTCGGCACGCGGCACCACCGGAATGCGCCGCTCCAGTGCGGTGGCAACTTCCGGGTTGGCCGGGTTGATGGCGCTGGACACCACCAACACATCGGCGGTGGCAGCGTTCTCGGCGCGGTGGCCGACGAAGATCTCAGCGCCAAAGGACTCCAGGCGCTCGGTCACCGGCGAGGCTTTAAGGTCCGAACCGGACACTTCATAGCCCAGGTTCAGCAACACTTCGGCAATACCGCACATGCCCACGCCGCCGATGCCGACGAAGTGAATGCGGCGAATACGGCCCATCTTCGGCTGGGGCATGGCTTTCTGGCTCTCAACCATGGGCCACCTCCAGGCAGATATCGACCACGGTGCTGGTTGCAGCAGGTTTGGCCAGGCGCCGTGCGGTGCCAGCCATGACGTTGAGTTTCTCGGGTTGCATCAGCACCTCGTTCAGGCGTTCAGCGAGTTGCGCTGCGCCAGTTGTCGCTTGTGGCATCAGGAAGGCAGCGCCTTCGCGGGCCAGATATTGGGCGTTGTGGGTCTGGTGATCGTCGATCGCGTGGGGCAAAGGCACCAGCATCGAAGGCAGGCCTGCTGCCGCCAGCTCGCTGACAGTCAGGGCACCGGCTCGGCACACCACCAGGTCGGCCCAGCCATAGGCTTGAGCCATGTCGTTGATGAAGGGCTCTACCTGAGCCTCGACGCCCACCTCGTGATAACGCTCGGCGGTGATCGGTGCGTGCTGCTTGCCTGCCTGGTGGAACACCTCTGGCCGCAGCGCCGCGGGCACTTCAGACAGGGCCTTAGGCAACAATTTGTTCAATGGTTCCGCACCCAGGCTGCCACCGAGCACCAACAGGCGTGCGCGGCGCTCGCCCAAGGGCACGCGTTGCGCGTCCATGAAGAGTTCCGGGCGCACCGGGTTGCCGGTGGTGCGACGCTTGTCGCTGGCCTCGAAGGTGTTCGGGAAAGCTTCGCAGACCCGCGCCGAGAGTGGCACCAGCAACCGATTGGCGGTACCGGCCCTGGCGTTCTGCTCATGGATCACCAGTGGCACGCCGCACAGCCGCGCGGCCACGCCGCCGGGGCCGGTCACATAGCCGCCAAAGCCCAGGACACATACGGGCTTGAGCTGGCGAATGATGCGCCGTGCCTGCAGCACGGCCTTGACCAACGTGAAAGGCGCCTTGAGCAACGACAGCTTGCCCTTGCCGCGCAAGCCGCTGACCTGAATCAGGTGCAATGGCAAACCCGCCTGTGGCACCAACTCGTTCTCGATGCCACGCGGGGTGCCCAACCAGTGCACGCTGTAACCGCGCTTCTGGAACTCACGGGCGCAGGCCAGCGCCGGGAATACGTGCCCCCCGGTGCCGCCGGCCATGATCAATACATTTTTGCCTTCAGCGGCCATGACTGGTCTCCTCGGCAAAATCGCTTTCGCTGAATTCGTGCTCCTCACTGCCCAGATGCGTGCGACTTTCCCACTCGATGCGCAGCAACAGGCCTACGCAGGCGCAGCAGATCACCAGCGAGCTCCCCCCGTAACTGAGAAACGGCAGGGTCAGGCCCTTGGTCGGCAGCAGGCCGACGTTCACACCGATGTTGATCAGGAACTGGCCAATCCACAGGAAAGCCAGGCCGAACGCCATGTAGGCGGCAAAGAACTGTTTGGCCTTCTCGGCCCACAGGCCGATGTACAGGGCGCGCACGGTGACGAACACAAACAGCGCGACGGTCAGCAGCGAGCCGACCACGCCCAGTTCTTCCGCCAGAACCGAGAACACGAAGTCGGTGTGCGCTTCAGGCAGGTAGAACTGCTTCTGCACGCTGTTGCCCAGGCCAACGCCCAGCCACTCGCCACGGCCGAAGGCGATCAGTGCCTGGGTCAGCTGGTAGCCGGAGCCGAACTGATCGGCCCAGGGGTCGGTGAACGTAATAAGGCGCGCCATCCGGTAGGGCTGCGCCTGGACCAGGACAAATACCGCCAGCACCGCCAGCACCACCATCAGGCTGAAGCGGAACAGCCCCACCCCACCCAGAAACAACATGGCCGCCGCCGCCCCCATCATCACCACCGTGGCGCCGAAGTCCGGTTCCATCAGCAGCAAGGCGGCCATGGGCAGCAGTACGATGAACGGTTTGAAGAAGCCCATCCAGGTTTCGCGCACCTCGGTCTGTCGGCGTACCAGGTAGCCGGCCAGGTAAATAACCACGAACACCTTGGCGATTTCCGAAGGCTGCACGTTGAAGAAGCTGAAACCGATCCAGCGCATGGAGCCGTTAACCTCACGGCCGATACCTGGCACCAGCACCAGTACCAGCAGGCCGAAGGCGCCAAGCAGCATCATGAAGCCCATGCGCTGCCAGGTGGCGATCGGCACCAGCATGGTTGCACCGCAGGCCACCAGGCCGAGAAACACGTACACCAGGTGGCGGAACATGTGATACAGCGGGTTGCCGGACTGTACAGCAGCCACTTCCGAAGAGGCCGAAGTGATCATCACCAGGCCCAGACCCAGCAAGGCCAGGCAACCGGCAAGCATCGGGAAGTCCAGGTCGACGCCACGGCCGCTGATCAGCGGCGACGGGTAGGGTTTGAAGATGCCGAAGATCATGCAAGACCTCCCGCTGCCTGGGCGAACAGACGCCCCCGTTCCTCGAAGTTCTTGAACATGTCGAGGCTGGCGCATGCTGGCGACAGCAGCACGGCATCGCCGGCCTGGGCCAGCTCGGCACACTGCTGTACGGCATCGTCAAGCGTCTTGACCCGAACCAGTGGCACGGCATCGCCCAAGGCCTCGGCCAGGCGCTCGGCATCACGGCCGAGCAATACCACGGCGCGGCAGAAACGCTTGACCGGCTCGCGCAGCGCAGTGAATTCAGCTCCTTTGCCGTCACCACCGGCGATCAGCACCAACTTGCCTTCGATATCGGCGCCCAGGCCTTCAATGGCGGCCAGGGCAGCACCGACGTTGGTGGCCTTGGAATCGTCGTACCAGTTCACGCCATTACGCTCGCGTACCCACTGGCACCGGTGGGCCAGGCCACCGAACTCGCGCAGGGCCGCGAGCATGGGCTCGAACGGCAGGCCGGCAGCATGCCCCAGGGCCAGCGCCGCCAGGGCGTTGCTCTGGTTGTGAGCACCGCGAACCTTCAGTTCACGCGCCGGCATCAGCGTCTGGAACTCGAACGCCAGGTATTTTTCACCGTCCACTTCACGCAGGCCAAACGCTTTGAAGTCGGGCGAGTTGAGGCCGAAGGTCCAGCATGGTCGGCCTTCCACCGGCAGCGGCCGGCTCAGGGCGTCCTGGCGGTTGACCACAACCTGGCGGGCACCGCGGAAAATCCGGTGCTTGGCCAGGTGGTAGGCCGGAAGGCCGCTATAGCGGTCCATGTGGTCTTCGCTGATGTTCAGAACAGTCGCCACTTCGGCGTTGAGCTGGTCAGTGGTTTCCAGCTGGAAGCTGGAAAGCTCCAGCACGTACAGCTCGATGTCATCGGCCAGCAGGTCGAGCGCCGGGGTACCGAGGTTACCGCCCACGGCCACGCGTTTGCCGGCCTTGGCGGCCATTTCACCGACCAGCGTCGTGACGGTGCTCTTGGCGTTGGAACCGCTGATGGCAATGATCGGCGCCTTGGCATGGCGAGCAAACAGCTCTATGTCGCCAGACAGCTTCACGCCACGCGCGGCCGCCTGCTGCAAGGCCGGCGTGGCCAAGGCCAGACCGGGGCTCACGTACAACTCGTTGGCGCGGCACAGGAAGTCCACATCCAGTTCACCACAGCGCACTTCCACCTGCGGGTAATCACGGCGCAGGGTTTCCAGTTCCGGCGGTTGCTCGCGGGTATCGGCGACCGCAAAGGCAATGCCCCGGCTCGCCAGGAAGCGAACCAGGGACATGCCGCTCTTGCCGAGGCCGACAACGATGCGGAATTGGTCGGAAGCGATCAAAGACACGCTCATCTACCTCAGTTTCAGGGTTGCAAGGCCAATCAGTACCAGGATCACGGTGATGATCCAGAATCGGACGATCACCCGGGGCTCTGGCCAGCCCTTGAGTTCAAAGTGGTGGTGGATCGGCGCCATGCGGAACACGCGCTTGCCGGTCAGCTTGAAGGAAGCGACCTGGATGACCACCGACAGGGTTTCCACCACGAAGATGCCGCCCATGATGAACAGCACGATTTCCTGGCGCACGATGACGGCGATGGTGCCCAGCGCGGCGCCCAGCGCCAGCGCGCCGACGTCACCCATGAACACTTGCGCCGGGTATGTGTTGAACCACAGGAAGCCCAGGCCGGCACCGATCAGCGCGCCGCAGAACACGATCAGCTCGCCCGAGCCCGGCACGTAGGGGATCAGCAGGTACTCGGCGAACTTCACGTTACCCGACAGGTAGCAGAAGATGCCCAGCGCGCCGCCGACCATCACCGTCGGCATGATTGCCAGGCCGTCAAGGCCATCGGTGAGGTTGACCGCGTTGCTCGAGCCGACAATGACGAAGTAGGTCAGTACGACGAAGCCGACGCCCAGCGGAATGGTGACATCCTTGATGAACGGCAGGATCAGCGTGGTCTCGACGCTGGTTGGCGCCGTTTTGTACAGGAACACCGCCGCCGCCAGGCCGAACACCGACTGCCAGAAGTACTTCCAGCGGCTCGGAAGGCCACGCGAGTTCTTTTCGATCACCTTGCGGTAGTCATCGACCCAGCCAATGGCACCGAACGCCAGGGTGACGATCAGCACAACCCAAACATAGCGGTTGCTCAGGTCGGCCCACAGCAAGGTGCTGACGGCGATGGCCGACAGGATCAGCGCACCACCCATGGTCGGGGTGCCGGACTTGGACAGGTGCGATTGCGGGCCGTCGTTACGCACGGCCTGGCCGATTTGGCGAATTTGCAGGGTACGGATCATCCAGGGGCCCAGCCACAGCGCCAGGGACAATGCGGTCAGTACGCCAAGAATCCCGCGCAGGGACAGGTACTGAAAGACCGCAAAGCCTTTGTGGAACTGTTGCAGATACTCGGCCAACAGCAGCAGCATTAATGTTTCTCCCCGCTGGCACCGCACAATGCCGCCACGACGTTTTCCATCGCAGCGCTGCGCGAGCCCTTGATCAAGATAGTGGTGTCACTGGCATTCTCGGCGCTAACTGCATCGATCAGCTCAGCTTGAGTCGCGAAATGGCGGCCATTGGCGCCGAACGCCTTGACCGCATGTGTCATGTTGGAACCCACTGCGTACAGGGCGTCGACCTTGCCACGCGCGTAGTCACCCACCTGACGGTGGCCTTCTTCCGCCCATTGCCCCAATTCGCCGATATCCCCAAGCACCAGAACGGTGCGTCCGGAAAAGCCGGCGAGTATATCAATGGCTGCGCACATAGAGGTGGGATTTGCGTTGTAACTGTCGTCGATTACCCGTACCCCGTTCGGCGCGATCTGCGCCACGGTCCGCCCCTTAACCGGTTGCACCGCAGCCAGGCCGGCGGCGATACCGCTCAGGCTCAGACCAACGGCATGTGCAGCGGCGGCGGCGGCCAAGGCATTGCTGACGTTGTGTTCACCCAGCACATTGAGTTGCACGTCTACCGTTTCACCGGCGCCATGCAGGGTGAAGGACGGGCAGCCACGGGCATCGCGACCAATGTCTGACGCGTGGAAATCGGCCTTCGGGTTGCTGCGTGCGAAACTGACAACCTTGTGCGCACCGGCACGCGCCTTCCAGATATCAAAGGCTTTGTCGTCCAGGTTGAGAATGGCAATACCGCCTTCGCCCAGGCCCTCGAGAATCTCGCCCTTGGCTTCGACGATCTTTTCCGGGCCGCCGAATTCACCAACGTGGGCAGTACCGGCATTGTTGATAATGACCACCTGCGGTTGCGTCAGGCCCACGGTGTAGCGGATTTCGCCAATGCGCGAAGCGCCCAGCTCGATCACTGCTGCGCTGTGCTCCGGTGCGATCTCCAGCAGTGTCAGCGGCGCACCGAGGTCATTGTTCAAGTTGCCGCGGGTAGCGTGCACCAGGCCACGGGTACGCAGGATGCTGGCGAGCATTTCCTTGACCGTGGTCTTGCCGCTGGAACCGGTAATGGCCACTACAGGTTTGTCGAAAGCCGCGCGGTTCAGGGCGCCGAGCTGACCCAGTGCTACCCGGCAATCCTTGACCAGCAACTGCGGCAGGTCGACACCGGCCACTTCACGCTCGACCAGGGCAGCCACTGCGCCTTTGGCTTTCACATCCGCCAGGTAGTCATGACCATCGAAACGCGGGCCGGCCAGGGCGACGAACAGTTGCCCGGCGCTGACACTGCGGCTATCGATGCTGACGCCGGTGAACGTGGCGTCGCCACCGATGTGCTGACCCTTCAGTGCTGTGGTCAGCTGGCTGAGTGACAACGGCTTAAGCATGTGGAGCCTCCCAGGCTGCAAGTGCCTTTTCGGCTTCGGTCAAATCGGAGAAATCATGGCGCTCGCCATTGATCTCCTGGTAATCCTCGTGCCCCTTGCCGGCCAGCACGATCACATCGTTGGCTGCGGCGGTGGCAATCAGGTGCGCAATGGCTTCGCCACGCCCGGCGACGAACTCGACGTCGTCAGGCCTGGTGAAACCGGGGCGAATGTCATCGAAGATGCGCGACGGATCTTCAGTACGCGGGTTGTCGTCGGTGACCAGTACGCGGTCGGCCAGGCGCTCGGCCACTTCGGCCATCAGCGGGCGCTTGCCGCGATCACGGTCCCCGCCGCAGCCGAACAGGCACAACAGCTTGCCATGAGCGTGCGGGCGCAGGGCCTCGAGTACTTTTTCAAGTGCATCCGGCGTGTGTGCATAGTCGACCACCACCAGCGGCTTGTCGCCGCCACCCAGGCGCTGCATGCGGCCTACCGGCCCCTGCAGTTGCGGCGTGACCTTGAGGATCTCGTCCAGCGCATAGTCCAGCGCCAGCAGGGTCGCCACAGCGGCAAGCATGTTGCTCAGGTTGAAGCGACCCAGCAGTTGGCTGCGCAAGATACGCTCACCTTGGGCGGTGACGAGGGTGGCGCGCACGCCATCGTCACTGAATACGGCTTCGCGGCAGAACAGCGAGGCTTCCGGGTTTTCCAGGCTGTAGCTCAGCAGCCGGGTTTCGATATGGTCGACACTCGGGCGACGCTCGAAGTCGGCCGCCAGACGACGACCAAAGTCGTCATCCAGGTTGACCACCTGGCAACGCAGGCTCGTCCAGGCGAACAGCTTGGCCTTGGCGGCCTCATAGGCTTCCATGCTGCCGTGATAGTCGAGGTGGTCGCGGGACAGGTTGGTCATCACCGCGATGTCGAATTCCAGTGCGGCAACCCGGCCTTGCTCCAGGGCATGGGAAGACACTTCCATGGCCACGGCCTTGGCGCCGCCTTTCTTGAGGTCGTTGAGGGTCGATTGCACGGCAATCGGGTCGGGCGTGGTCAGGCGGCCGCTCTGCAACTCGCCGTAGAAACCGGTCCCCAGGGTGCCAATCAGACCGCAGCGCTGGCCAAGCAGGTCGAGCGCCTGGGCTACCAGTTGGGTCACGCTTGTCTTGCCGTTGGTGCCGGTCACGCCGACCAGATTCAACTGGCGGCTCGGTTCACCGTAGAAGCGCCCGGCGATATCTGACAGCTGAGCGATCAGGCCTTTGACCGGAATCAGGGGCGCATCGGTCAGCGGCAGCACGTTAGCGCCCTGCTCTTCGTAGGCCACGGCGGCAGCGCCACGGGCCAGGGCATCGGCGATATGCTCGCGGCCATCGACCTTGGCACCCGGCACCGCCAGGAACAAGTCACCCGGGCGCACATTACGGCTGTCCAGGGTCAGCTCACGAATCAATGGATCACGGCTGGCGTGGGCGAAAAGTTTGCTTAATGGCATTGTCATCATCCACGCCCTCCCTTGGCGGCTGCTGCATTGACTTGCGATTGCACGGCGGGTGCAGGTGCAGGTGGCGGCAGGTTGTCTGGCGGCACGTTCATCAGGCGCAGGGTGCCGGACATGACCTTGCTGAATACAGGCGCCGATACCAGACCACCGAAGTAGCCGCCCTTGCCCGGCTCGTCGATGACCACAACGATGGCGTAGCGCGGGTCGCTCATTGGCCCGAAGCCGGCGAACAGCGAGCGGTAGGCGTTTTCGGTGTATCCCTTGGCACCCACGGTGGCCTTACGCGCGGTGCCGGACTTGCCGGCCACGTGATAGAACGGCACCTGGGCACGGAAGACGCCGCGCGGCGCTTCGATCACCTGCTGCAGCATGCCTTGAACGGTTTCGGCGACATCCTTCGGAATGGCCTGCACGGCTTCCGGCGCCTTGTCGACCTTGATGATCGACAGCGGCACCATCTTGCCGTCGTTGGCCAGCGCCGCGTAGGCATGCACCAGCTGCAGGGCAGTCACCGATACGCCGTAGCCATAGGACAGGGTTGCGGTCTCGGCCTTGCGCCACTCACGGTGGTTGGGCAGGTTGCCGACACGCTCACCCGGGAAGCCAAGGCCGGTGTACTGGCCCAGGCCGACCTGGGACATGACCCGATAGATGGCCTCGCCGCCGATGTCGAAGGCGATCTTGCTCATGCCAACGTTACTGGAGTTGATCAGGATGCCGGTCAAATCAAGAATCGGGCCCTCGCTGCGCGACACGTCCTTGATGGTGTAGCGCCCGATCTGCAGGCTGCCAGGGTACACCTCGACCTTGTCGGTAGGCTTCCAGCGGCCGCTCTGCAACGCCGCACTCATGGAGATCGGCTTGACCGTGGAGCCTGGCTCGAACACGTCGATGATCGCCCGGTTACGCATGGCCGCCGGGAACATGCTACGGCGGTTGTTGGGGTTGTAGGTCGGCTGGTTGACCATGGCCAGGACCTCACCGGTCTTGACGTCCATGATCACCAGGCTGCCGGCCTTGGCGTCCTGTTCGGCAATGGCATTGCGCAGCTCGCGGGTAGCCAGGTACTGCAGGCGCAGGTCTATCGACAACGCCAAGGTCTTCCCGGCCTTGGCGTTCTTGGTTACCTGAATGTCCTTGATCAGCCGGCCGCGCCGGTCCTTGATCACCTGGCGCTTGCCGGGCACACCGGCCAGCCACTCGTCATAGGCCAGCTCCACCCCTTCACGACCGTGGTCGTCGAGGTCGGTAAAGCCGACCATGTGTGCAGTCACATCACCGGCCGGATAGAAGCGGCGGAATTCTTCCAGGCCGTACACACCAGGCACTTTGAGGTCGAGCACGTGCTGGCCCTGCTCGGGGGTCAGCCCCCGGACCAGGTAGATGAACTCTTTGTTGGCCTGCTGGGTCAGGCGCTCGATCAACTGCTGCGGGTTTTGCCCCAGCGCAGCGGCCAATTGCGGCCAGCGCTCCTTAGAGGCCTGCATCTCTTTGGGGTTGGCCCACAACGTGGTGACCGGGGTACTCACGGCCAACGGCTCACCGTTGCGGTCGGTAATCAAGCCGCGGTGCGCCGGGATGGGGATGTGACGCAGGCTGCGTGCATCGCCCTGGCCCTTGAGGAAGTCACGGTCAACCACCTGGAGGTCGATGATGCGCCAGCAAATGGCGCCGACCATGATCGCCAGCAAGCCGATCACTACGCGGAAGCGCCACGGGTAGAGTGCGCCTTCGAGCTTCATCATGGCGCCACCATCCGGACTTCGTCAGCTGATGGCACGCGCATCTTCAACTGCTCGGAGGCCAGGCTCTCGATGCGGCTGGCAGCAGTCCAGGTACTCTGCTCAAGAATCAGCCGGCCCCATTCGGCCTGAGCCTTGTCGCGCTCGTTCAATTCACCGTACAAGGTGTTGAGCAGTTGACGGTTCCAGTGCGCACTGTAGGACACGGCAATGGCCGAAACCAGCACGCCGACAAACAGCAGAAGCATCAGGAAGCTTCCGCCTGGCAAGGGTTTGGCAAGTAGCCTGCTCACCGCAGCTTCTCCGCCACGCGCATCACGGCGCTACGCGACCGCGGGTTGGCCTTGAGCTCAGCCTCGGAGGCGAACTGAGCCTTGCCAATGAGCTTGATTTTCGGCTCGAAGACCTTGTGCTGAACCGGCAGGTTGCGCGGCAGATTGTCAGCCTCACCCTTCACCAGCTTGCGCATGAACAGTTTGACGATACGATCTTCCAGCGAGTGGAAACTGATCACCGCCAAGCGACCACCGACTTCGAGCGCATCGAGCGCAGCCTCAAGGCCGGCCTCCAGGTCGCCCAGTTCGTTGTTGACGTGAATGCGAAGGCCCTGGAAGGCACGGGTAGCCGGGTTCTTGCCCTTTTCCCATGCCGGGTTGGCCACTTTGAGCACCTCCGCCAGGTCGGCGGTACGGGTGAAGGGCTGTTTTTCACGGCGCTCGACCACTGCACGCGCCATGCGCCCGGCAAAGCGTTCTTCGCCGTACTCCTTGAAGACGCGGGCGATTTCTTCCACGGGCGCAGTGGCGATGAACTCGGCGGCACTGATGCCCTGGTCCGGGTTCATGCGCATGTCCAGCGGGCCATCATTGAGGAAGCTGAAGCCACGCTCTGGGTCATCCAGCTGCGGCGAGGACACGCCCAGGTCCAGCAACACACCACTGACCTTGCCGTGCAGGCCGCGCGCTGCGACTTCCGCACCCAGCTCGGCAAAACTGCGCTGCACAATGACAAAGCGGCCGTCTTCGGCCGCCAGCGCTTGCCCCGTGGCAATCGCCTGTGGATCTTTGTCGAAGCCCAAGAGCCGCCCTTGCGGCCCGAGCTTGCTGAGAATCAGACGGCTGTGTCCGCCACGGCCGAAAGTGCCGTCCAGATAGCAACCGTCGGCGCGCAGGGCCAATGCCTCGACAGCTTCGTCGAGCAGGACGGTAATGTGGTTGAAGCCGCTATCTATGGTCACAGGATCAGGTCACGCAATTCGTCGGGCATGGCGCCCGGTTGTTGAATAGCTGCAAGGTCAGCTGCCGAAACCGCGTTCCAGGCATCTTCATCCCACAGCTGGAATTTGTTCAGTTGCCCCACCAGCATCGCCTTCTTGTCGAGCTTGGCGTACTCACGCAGGCGGGGCGGCACCAGGAAACGCCCGCTGCCATCGAGCTCCAGGTCAACCGCATTACCGATCAGCAAACGCTGCAGGCGGCGGTTTTCCTCACGCAACGATGGCAAGGCACGCAACTTGGCTTCTATCTGTTCCCACTCATCGAGGGGATAAACACACAAGCAGGGGTCTACGGCGTCAATGGTCACGATCAGTTGACCATTGCAACGTGAGTCGAGCTCGTCACGGTACCGGCTCGGCATGGCGAGACGGCCCTTTGCATCGAGGCTGACGGCGTTGGCTCCGCGGAACACGGCTGTGATTCCCCACAATGTTAGCTTTTTTGTGTCAGAAAACCCACTTCATCCCACTTTCTGCCACTTGCGCACACTATAGGAATCCGCCCGCAGCACCGTCAAGGCACGTTCATAAGGAAAAGCCTTACAGGACCGAGATTTAGCGCAACAACGGAATGTGGAAGGACTGCCAGCGAGAGAAAAACACGAGAAAAATCAAACCCACGCAAACGAATGGAGTTCGAAGTTAAAGTAATTTATTAAGAGTAAGATTTTTTCGGTATTACCAGAGAGGATCTGCTATCGATTCAAGCAGGGAAAGAAAGGTGGAGAGTCGATCTGTAAGCCGGGTTTTGTCGAGGACAGTCATTCCTCTACGACGGCCATCACTGGACGCCTCTAGCAACCTACCCGGTTCCGACGCGGGCCACGCCTGATGGAACCCTATTTGGTCTTGCTCCGAGTGGGGTTTACCTAGCCACGAACTGTTGCCAGCCGTGCGGTGCGCTCTTACCGCACCTTTTCACCCTTACCGGCACCGAAGTGCTTAGGCGGTTATTTTCTGTGGCACTTTCCGTAGGCTCACGCCTCCCAGGCGTTACCTGGCACTCTGCCCTATGGAGCCCGGACTTTCCTCCCCCTGCTGCTCACACAACAAAAAGTTGCGGAACAAAAACAGGCAGCGACTGTCCGATCGACTCTCCGCCGCCAAGGTTACCGGCACGCGCGCGCAAGAACAAGCGCCACCGACATTTATATCAAAATGCCACTACTCGGCTTTCTGCTTTTCCAGGGCAAGTTGATACAAGAGGTTCTTGCGCACCCCGGTAATTTCCGCTGCAAGCGCCGCCGCCCGCTTCAGTGGCAACTCAGCCAACAGCAGGTCGAGCACGCGCTGTGCTTCGGCACTGATGGCCTGCTCGCCCTCCGGCGCACTCCAACCGCCGACCAGCACCACGCACTCACCGCGCTGCTGATTGCTGTCGCCGGCTACGAACGCACGCAACTCAGCCAGCGGCAAGCCCTTGAGGGTCTCGAAGGTCTTGGTCAGTTCGCGCGCCAGCAACGCAGGACGATCGCCACCAAATACCGCCTCCATGTCTTCAAGACACTCCAGGATGCGATGCGGGGCTTCATAGAAGATCAACGTGCGCGGTTCTTCCCTCACCTGCTCCAGGCGCGCCCGGCGCCCTGCCTGCTTGGCCGGCAGGAAGCCTTCGAAGATGAAGCGGTCCGATGGCAGGCCTGCCGCCGATAGCGCGGCGATCAAGGCACAGGCGCCCGGCACCGGCACCACGCTCACCCCTGCGGCCCGCGCCTGACGCACCAAGTGGTAGCCCGGGTCGGAAATCAGAGGCGTGCCGGCATCAGAGACGAGCGCCACATTTTCACCCGCCAGCAGCTTGGAGAGAAAACGCCCGCCCTCGTCACGCTCGTTGTGCTCATGACAAGCGGCCAACGGCGTATCAATGCCAAAGTGTTGCAGCAGACGGATCGAATGACGGGTGTCTTCGGCGGCGATCAGCGCCACGTCCGCCAGCACCTTCAGCGCCCGGGCGCTCATGTCGTCGAGGTTGCCGATGGGGGTTGCCACCACATACAGCGTCCCCACCGCGGATTTCGAAGCCCCTGCCACATCAGTCACTGCGCACACCTGTCATTCGGATCAAAGGCGCCATTGTAGCCCGAGCGCCTGCAACAGGGCGCAAAGAAACTCGCCGGCGATCAGGAACACGCCACCTATAGTGAAGGATCGACACAGCAACATCGCGCCCCGGCCAGTGCTTGGGTACAATTGCCGGCCAACTTGATCGAGTAACAGGACCTTTACATGATCGCTTGCCTGCGGCTGCTCACAGCCCTCTGCCTCGCCGCCCTGCTGGCAGCCTGCGCCAGCTCGCCCTCATCCAGCCTGGGCGAACTGCCACGCACCCCGGATGCCAGCATCGAGCAACTGCTCGAAAAGGCCGCTTCCAGCAAGTCTGCAGAAGACGCCGCCCTGCTGCGCCTGAGCGCGGCCGACCTGGCCTACAAGCAGAAGGACTTCCCACGCGCCGCACGCATTCTCGAGCAGGTCCCGCTGGACACGCTCAAGCCGGCCCAGCAAGTGTTCGCCAGCACCCTCGCGGCGGAACTGGCCATGAGCCGCAACCAGCCCAAAGCAGCGCTGACCGCCCTGGCCCACCCGAGCCTGCAGCGCCTTGCCGAGCTGCCGACAGAACAGCAAGTGCGCACCTACAGCGTGCACGCCGCCGCGCTCGAAGCCGACGGCCAGGCCCTGGCTGCCGCACAGCAGCGCACTCTCCTGGCCCCGCTGCTTGGTGGCCAGGCCGCCAGCACCAACAATGACGCCATCTGGGCCTTGGTCGCCTCGCTGCCTGCAGAGCAACTGCAGCAGCCAACCAACGATCAGACCCTGGCTGGCTGGACCAGCCTGGCCTTCGCCGTGAAAAGCGCTGGCACCCTGGAGCAGCAGCAAGCGGCCATCGAAGCCTGGGTCAAACAGCACCCGGACCACCCTGCCGCCCAGCAACTGCCGCTGGCCCTGACCAAACTCAAGGAACTGGCCAGCCAGCCGCTGACCAAGATCGCCCTGCTGCTGCCTCAGGAAGGCCCGCTGGCCGGCGTAGCCCGCGCCCTGCGCGATGGCTTCATGGCCGCCCACTTCCAGGCCCAGCAAAGCGGCCAGCCAGCGCCTGCGGTGCAGGTGTTCGACAGCTCGCGTATCGGCTCGCTGGACGACTTCTATCGCCAGGCGCAAGCCGCCGGCGTGCAACTGGTCATCGGCCCGCTTGAAAAACCATTGGTCAAACAACTGGCCGCCAAACCACAGCTGCCGATCACCACGCTGGCCCTGAACTACGCCGACGCTGGCCAGAAGGCGCCGCCACAACTGTTCCAGTTCGGCCTGGCGGCCGAAGACGAAGCCCGTGAAGTGGCCCGCCGCGCCCGCGCCGATGGCATGGTCCGCGCCGTAGCCCTGGTGCCGAGCGGCGAATGGGGTGACCGTGTCCTGGCCGCCTTCCGCCAGGACTGGGAAGGCAATGGCGGAACCCTGCTCGCCGCCCAGCGCATCGCCCAACCGGTCGCCCTCGCCCAGCAGATTGCCGACCTGTTCCAGCTGCGCCAGAGCGAAGGCCGCGCCAAGAGCCTGCAAAGCACGGTGGGCGGCAGCATCGCTGCACAACCGTCGCGCCGCCAGGACATCGACTTCATCTTCCTCGCCTCGACCCCACAACAGGCGCAGCAGATCAAGCCGACCCTGAACTTCCAGTACGCCGGTGATGTGCCGGTCTATGCCACCTCGAACCTGTACAGCGCCAGCGGTGACATCAACCAGTACAATGACATGAACGGCATCCGCTTCTGCGAAACACCGTGGCTGCTCGACACCAGCAACAGCCTGCGTCAACAGGTTGTACAGCAGTGGCCGCAAGCCGCTGGCAGCCTCGGCCGCCTGTATGCCATGGGCGTCGACGCCTACAGCCTGGCGCCGCGCCTGGGCCAACTGAAAGCGCTACCAGACAACCGCATCCTGGGCCTTTCGGGCAGCCTGAGCATCAATGCCAACCAGCGCGTCGAGCGCCAGCTGCCATGGGCCGAGTTTAGCGGCGGCCAGGTCAAGCGCCTGCCTGACACCGCGCGCTGATGGCCGCAGCATCGCCTACCCGTGCCGGGCAAGCGGCAGAAACCCAAGCCCTTGAGTACCTTCAGGGGCAAGGGCTGCAGTTGCTGGCGCGCAACTGGCGATGCAAAGGCGGCGAGCTTGATCTGGTCATGCTCGACGCCGATACAGTAGTATTCGTCGAAGTCCGCTACCGGTTGCACGCGGGCTTCGGAGGCGCCCTCGACAGTATCGACGGGCGCAAGCAGAAACGGTTGGTGCTTGCCGCCAGCCTGTTCCTGCAGAAGGAGGCCCACTGGGGCAACTACCCCTGCCGCTTCGACGTAGTCGCCCTGCAGGGTAGCCACCATGCAGGCAGACCGCTTCAATGGCTGAAAAACGCCTTCGAATGCTGAACCCACTTCGTTTTTTTTGCTCTATGTATCGCGGGCTGGTCGTTGTTGCGCGTAGCAAAGGCCACCGCCCCATTTAAGGTCACCAGATGGACATGCAATCCCGAATTCGCCGGCTGTTCGAGGCCAGCATCGAAACCAAGCAACAGGCAATGGACATCCTGGCACCGCACATCGAGCAGGCCAGCCTGGTCATGGTCAATGCGTTGCTCAACGAGGGCAAGATGCTCGCCTGCGGCAACGGCGGCTCGGCCGGCGATGCCCAGCACTTTTCATCGGAGCTGCTCAACCGCTTCGAGCGCGAGCGTCCCAGCCTGCCAGCCATCGCGCTGACCACCGACAGCTCGACCCTGACCTCGATCGCCAACGACTACAGCTACAACGAAGTCTTTTCCAAGCAGATCCGCGCCCTGGGCCAGCCCGGTGACGTTCTGCTGGCGATTTCCACCAGCGGCAATTCGGCCAACGTAATCCAGGCAATCCAGGCCGCACATGACCGTGAAATGATTGTCGTAGCATTGACGGGTCGCGATGGCGGCGGCATGGCTTCGCTGCTGCTGCCCGAGGACGTGGAAATCCGCGTGCCTTCGACAGTTACCGCGCGTATCCAGGAAGTCCACCTGCTGGCGATCCACTGCCTGTGCGATCTGATCGACAGCCAACTGTTCGGGAGTGAAGAATGACCCCTATGCGCCTCGGCCTGATGGCCCTGACCCTGTGCCTGAGCGTCACTGGTTGCAGCTCGGTACTCACCTCTACCCGCAATTCGCCGATCGAGGACGATCGCGGCACGCGCACCATCGGCAGCAAGATCGACGACTCGCTGATCGAGACCAAGGCTGCCGTGAACATTTCCAAAGCCAATCCAGACCTGGACAAGGGCTCGCACATCGTTGTCAGCAGCTACAACGGTATCGTCCTGCTGGCCGGGCAGACCCCACGCGCCGACCTCAAGAGCCTCGCGGAGCAAACGGCCAGCCAGGTCCAACGGGTCAAGAAAGTACACAATGAGCTGCAGGTGATGCAGCCCTCTTCCATTCTGGCGCGCAACAACGACGCCTGGCTGACCACCAAGATCAAGACCCAGATGCTGACTGACAACGCCGTGCCCAGCTCGCGCATCAAGGTGATTACCGAAAACGGCATCGTCTATCTGCTGGGTCTGGTCACCCGCCAAGAAGCCAACTCGGCCACTGCCGTGGTACAGGGCGTGTCGGGCGTGCAGAAGATCGTCAAGCTGTTCGAGTACATCGATTGACTCAGTGATTGCCTGGACAGGCCAAACAAAAAGGCGATCCATCTGGATCGCCTTTTTTGTTACTTGACCACTTTCAGGCTTGGCCGGCCAGTCGGACGCGGCGGCTGCCCTCCATCGTCTGGCGGGCCATCGTCATCCGGCTGCACATCATCGTCTTCCAGCTCGTCGCCATCCATCGAAGACGGCTCCAGCTCGAAGACCATACCCTGGCCATTTTCGCGGGCGTAGATACCCAGGATTGCACCAACCGGCACGAACAGCGAGTGAGCCACGCCACTGAAGCGGCCCTCGAAGCTGACTGCGTCATTGTCCATGTGCAGGCTACGCACGGCACTTGGCGAGATATTCAAGACGATCTGGCCATCACTGGCGAAACCATCCGGCACCTGAACTTTCGGGAATTCGGCATTGACCAGCATATGGGGCGTGCAATCGTTGTCGACGATCCACTCGTACAGTGCTCGAACCAGATAGGGGCGACTGGAGTTCATCAACGGCTCCTTAAAGCTTGCGCATTTCACGTTCTACGGAGGACAGGCTCGCCTGAAAAGGCTCGCGGGCGAACTGGCGCTCCATGTAATCCAGCAGCGGCTTGGCTTGCCGCGGCAATTCGATACCCAACACCGGCAAACGCCAGAGTATGGGCAATAGACAGCAATCGACCAGGCTTTGCTCATCACTCATGAAGCAGGCGAACTCGCCAAACAACGGCGAGACCCCGGTCAGGCTTTCGCGCAAGGCCTTGCGCGCTTCGGTTCGGGCAGCTTCACTGCTACGCGGGTCAAGCACGGTATCGGCCAAGGCACACCAGTCGCGCTGGATGCGGTGCATCAGCAAACGGCTGTTGCCACGCGCAACCGGGTATACCGGCATCAGCGGCGGGTGCGGGTAACGCTCCTCGAGGTATTCCATCACCACGGTCGATTCATACAACGCCAGGTCACGGTCGACCAAGGTCGGCACGCTGCCATAAGGATTGACCTCGGCCAGCTTCGGCGGCAGGCGGGCGGGATCGACATCGATCAACTGCACGCTGACGCCCTTCTCGGCCAGAACCAGGCGCACTCGATGAGAATAGTGATCAGCGGGATCGGAATAGCAGGCTAACCTGTTGGTTGCGCCCATGTAGCGGCTCCTCGCACGGATGCTTGTGCAACTTTAAATGAAAACGCGCCCGGGGTGGCCTGGCAATACTGCTAGGCCACCCCGGGCGCGTTCAACAACCAGAAACTACTGCGTGATCAGTGCACGTCCTTCCAGTATTCACGCTTGAGCAAGTAGGCGAATACGAAGAAGAAAGCCAGGTACAGTAACACATAGGTGCCGATGCGCTGGCTTTCCAGTTTGACTGGGTTGGCCGAATAGGCCAGGAAGGTCACAAGGTTCTTGACCTTCTCGTCGAACTGCTCGGTCGTCAGGGTACCGGAATTCGGCGTAATGGTCAGCTGATCGCAAGCTTCATGGGTCAACGGGCTGCCGGTCAACGGGTCGAATTGCTTCTTGCCCTCGACCACCGTCTGCACCTGCTTGCAACCCACCACCTGGTTACCTTGCAGACCCACCAGCACGTTAGGCATGCCGACGTTCGGGAACACCTTGTTGTTCACCCCGTAAGGGCGCGATGGGTCCTCATAGAAGCTGCGCAGGTAGGTGTAAAGCCAATCGGTACCGCGCACGCGGGCGACCAAAGTCAGGTCGGGCGGCGCGGCACCAAACCAGGTCTTGGCGTCGCTGGGCTTCATGCCGATCTGCATGTGGTCACCAATCTTGGCGCCCGTGAACACCAGCTTCTCGAGCATCAATTCATGCGGGATACCCAGGTCATCAGCCACCCGCTCGTAACGCTGGAACTTGGCACTGTGACACCCCATGCAATAGTTGGCGAAAGTACGCGCACCGTCCTGCATGGCGGCCTTGTCAGTCAGGTCGATATCGACCTTGTCCAGCTCCAGGCCAGTTTCGGCAGCGAAGGAAAAGGCAGGCATCACTGCCAGCAAAAATACTGCAATCAACTTTTTCATCAGCCAGTCACCCTTTCCGGAACCGGTTTGGTCTTCTCAAGCCTTGTGTAGAACGGCATCAGCAGGAAGTAGGCGAAGTACAGCACCGTGCATACCTGCGACAGCAAAGTACGCCCAGGTGTCGGTGCCAGTACGCCCAGCACGCCGAGGATGACGAAGGCCACGCAGAACACCAGCAGGAAGACCTTGCTGATCCAGCCCTTGTAACGCATGGAACGCACCGGGCTGCGGTCGAGCCAGGGCAGTACGAACAGCACGGCGATGGCCGCCCCCATGGCAATGACGCCCATCAGTTTGTCAGGCACCGCACGCAGGATTGCGTAGAACGGTGTGAAGTACCACACCGGCGCGATGTGCTCTGGGGTCTTGAAGGCGTTGGCCTGCTCGAAGTTAGGTTTCTCCAGGAAGTAACCGCCCATTTCAGGGAAGAAGAACACCACGGCGCAGAACACGAACAGGAACACCACCACGCCGACAATGTCTTTGACGGTGTAGTAAGGGTGGAACGGAATACCATCCAGCGGAATACCGTTTTCGTCCTTTTTCTTCTTGATGTCGACGCCATCAGGGTTGTTCGAACCCACTTCGTGCAGGGCGAGGATGTGCAATACCACCAGGCCAAGAATCACGATTGGCAGGGCAACCACATGCAGGGCGAAGAAGCGGTTCAGGGTGATGCCCGAGATCAGGTAGTCACCACGGATCCACTGGGTAAGGTCATCACCGATCACCGGGATGGCACCGAACAGCGAGATGATCACCTGGGCGCCCCAGTACGACATCTGCCCCCATGGCAGCAGGTAGCCCATGAACGCTTCAGCCATCAGCGCCAGATAGATCAGCATGCCGAACAGCCAGACCAGTTCGCGTGGCTTTTGATAGGAGCCATAAAGCAAGCCACGGAACATATGCAGGTAGACCACGATGAAGAACGCTGACGCCCCCGTGGAGTGCAGGTAGCGCAGGATCCAGCCGTATTCCACGTCACGCATGATGTACTCGACCGAGGCGAACGCCTCTTCCGCCGAGGGCGTGAAGCTCATGGTCAGCCACACGCCGGTCACGATCTGGTTGACCAGCACCAGCAATGCCAGGGAGCCGAAGAAGTACAGGAAGTTGAAGTTCTTGGGTGCGTAATACTTGCTGAGGTGGTCTTCCCACATCTTGGTGGCGGGGAAGCGAGCATCAATCCAGTCCATGAACTTGCTCATCATGCGTTCTCCTGGTCGACGCCAATGACGATGATCTCGTCCGACTCATAAGAGTGCGGTGGCACGGGCAGGTTGAGAGGCGCTGGCTGGGACTTGTAGACACGGCCAGCCAGGTCATAGTGAGAGCCGTGGCATGGGCAGAAGTAACCACCTACCCACTTCGGCCCAAGGTCGGCGGGCGCCACCTCTGGTCGGAAGGTGGGCGAGCAGCCCAGGTGCGTGCACAGGCCGACGAGAATAAGAATTTCCGGCTTGATCGAGCGAACCTCAGGGTCGACGTACGCTGGCTGTACCGAGGCCTTGGACTCGGGGTCGGACAGGTCACCCGTGATTTTTTTCAGATTGCCAAGGATTTCCTCCGTTCGCCGCACGATGAATACGGGCTGGCCACGCCACTCGGCCACCATCTGCTGCCCCGCCTCGACCTTGGCGATGTTGACCTTCACCGGTGCACCCGCGGCTTTCGCCTTGGCACTGGGAAACCATGACCCCACGAACGGTACCGCAGCCCCCACTGCCCCCGCCGCCCCGACCACGGATGTCGCGGCTACGAGGAAGCGGCGCCGGCCTGCGTTGACGCCGTCATTGCTCATTCAGTCCTCTCCCATCAGCTTGCTTGGCCAGTTGGACCTGGCCTGTACTTAGGTTGTGTCAATGGCACTAAAAATTGGCCGCCATGGTAAGAAACAAATCCACACACTGACAAGGTGATTACCCCGGCAAGGGCGACAACCCACGCTTTGCTTGATCTACGTCTATGCGACAAGCGGCCACTGACTGCTGACAGGTTAGTTCAAGGCTAAAAAAAAAGCCCGGTTCCAAGGAACCGGGCTTTTTTCGACTGCCGAAGCGGTATTAACGCTTGGAGTACTGAGGACGCTTACGCGCTTTACGCAGACCCACTTTCTTACGCTCAACTTCACGAGCGTCGCGGGTGACGTAGCCAGCACGACGCAGAGCGCCACGCAGGGTTTCGTCGTATTCCATCAGAGCGCGGGTGATACCGTGACGGATCGCACCGGCCTGACCGCTGACACCACCACCGGAAACGGTGACGTAGATGTCGAATTTCTCAACGGATTCAGTCAGCTCGAGCGGCTGGCGAACAACCATGCGAGCGGTTTCGCGACCGAAGAACACGTCCAGAGAACGGTTGTTGATGGAAATGTTACCAGTACCCGGACGCAGGAATACGCGAGCGGTTGCGGTCTTGCGACGGCCAGTGCCGTAATTTTGAGTCGCCGACATAATGAACTATCCCGTTAGATCTTCAGTTCTTGAGGCTGCTGAGCAGTGTGTGGGTGAGCAGCACCCGCGTACACTTTCAGCTTGCGGTACATGTCGCGACCCAGCGGGTTCTTAGGCAGCATGCCTTTGACCGCAGTTTCGATAACACGCTCAGGGGCCTTGGCGATCAACTTCTCGAAGTTGATTTCCTTGATACCGCCTGGGAAACCGGAGTGGGAGTAGTACATTTTGTCGGAAGACTTGGCACCAGTCACACGAACCTGCTCGGCGTTGATAACGACGATGTAGTCGCCGGTGTCAACGTGAGGGGTGTATTCTGGTTTGTGTTTGCCACGCAGACGGGTAGCGATTTCGGTAGCCAGACGACCCAGGGTCTGGCCAGCGGCGTCGACTACGAACCACTCGCGCTTTACTGTTTCCGGTTTAGCAGTAAAAGTTTTCATTCTCTAAAGCCTCAGAGGCCGCCCAGCGAAAAATAGACGGCGAATCTTACTGGATAGTGCACAGCTTGCCAAGGGCAAGCGCGCAGCCGAACACAGACGCTTTTGGGGGCTCGGGTCGGGCACGCCAATGTTCGACGGGGTTCTTCCTGCGTGATGGTGCATCACTTCCGCCACGCGGAGAGGGGCTGAATTATCCAGATTGCGCGAAAAATTTCAACCTGCTTTGATTGGCTTCTATTGCCAAGGAGTGACTAACCGATGGAATACCGCCAGCTCGGCCGTACCGACCTCAACGTCAGCGCCCTGTGCCTGGGCACCATGACCTGGGGCGAGCAGAACATCCAGGCCGAGGCCTACGAACAGATTGCCCGGGCCAAGGCCGCCGGGGTCAACTTCATCGACACCGCCGAGATGTACCCGGTCCCTCCCCGCCCGGAGACCTACGCGGCCACCGAGCGCATCATCGGCAACTGGTTCCGTGACCATGGCGACCGCGACGCGTGGATCCTGGCCAGCAAGGTTGCAGGCCCGGGCAACGGCATCAGCCATATCCGTGACGGGCAGCTCAAGCACAACCGTCAGCACATCGTCGCGGCGCTGGACGAAAGCCTCAAGCGCCTGCAGACCGACCGCATCGACCTGTACCAGTTGCACTGGCCAGAGCGCAGCACCAACTTCTTCGGCAAGCTGGGCTACCAGCACCTGCCGCAGGATCACTTCACCCCACTGGAAGAAACCCTCGAAGTGCTCGACGAGCAGGTGCGTGCGGGCAAGATCCGCCACATCGGCCTGTCCAACGAAACGCCGTGGGGCACCATGAAGTTCCTGCAACTGGCCGAGAGCCGTGGCTGGCCGCGGGCGGTATCGATCCAGAACCCGTACAACCTGCTCAACCGCAGCTTCGAGGTGGGCCTGGCAGAAGTGGCCATACGCGAGCAGTGTGGCCTGCTGGCCTATTCGCCGCTTGCCTTCGGCATGCTCTCGGGCAAGTACGAGAACGGCGCACGGCCGGACAATGCACGCCTGACCCTGTTCAGCCGCTTTGCCCGTTACTCCAACCCACAGACCGTGGCGGCCTGCAGCCGCTACGTGCAGCTGGCCCGCGAGCACGGCCTGGACCCGGCGCAAATGGCCCTGGCGTTCGTCACCCGACAGCCGTTCGTGACCAGCAACATCATAGGTGCCACCAGCCTGCAGCAGCTGGACAGCAACCTGGCCAGCCTTGAACTGAACCTGAGCGCCGATCTGCTGACAGCGATCGAAGCCATTCATCAGGAGCAGCCCAACCCTGCGCCTTGAGCCAAACACTGCGCCCCGCTTCGCGCCGCTGTTACATGGGGTAGACACAATCGCCAAAAAATAAGACGATCCAGCCGGTGATTGACCACTCTACCCTATAAGAACAATGACAATGATGTTTACCCAACCCTCAGCGTCGCTGCGGCGCGTCAGCATCCTGGCCATTGACAAGGTGTTCGCTTCGACCTTGATGCAGGCCAAGGACTTCTTCCACCTCGCCAGCCTGCGCTATAGCAAGCAGCTGGGCCTGGGCTTGCAGCCCATGTTCGACATCCGCCTGGTGAGCCCCGACAGCCAGCCCGTGGACAGCTTCAGCAATGTGCAGTTACCGGTTGACGGCGGCCTGGACGACGCCGATGTGATCATCCTCCCGGCCTACTGGGATGATTTCGACAACTTGCTGCAGCGTTACCCACAGGTGCTGCCGTGGCTGCGTGAACAGCACGCGCGTGGCGCGGTGCTGTGCGCCGAGGCCAGTGGTGTGTTCTGGCTGGCCGAATCCGGCCTGCTCGATGGCAAGGAAGCGACCACCTACTGGCGCTTCTTCAACAGCTTTGCCGAACGCTTCCCGAAGATTCGCCTGAACCAGGACAAGCACCTGACCGATGCCGACAATATCTATTGCGCCGGCGGTGCAACCTCGGCCTGCGACCTGTACATCTACCTGATCGAACGCTTCTGCGGTGCCAACGTGGCCCGTGCAGTGTCCCGCGATATCCTCTACGAAGTGCAACGCAACTACACCCCGGGGCGCATGGGCTTTGGCGGACAGAAGCTGCACCAGGACCTGATCATCCTGCAGATCCAGCACTGGCTGGAGGAACACTTCGCCGACAAGTTCCGCTTCGAGGATGTGGCCCGCAACCACGGCATGAGCATCCGCAACTTCATGCGTCGCTTCCAGGGCGCAACGGGTGACAAGCCGCTGCATTACCTGCAACGGTTACGCATCGAGACAGCCAAGGGGTTGTTGTCGAGTACGCGCAAGAGCATCAAGACCATCAGTTACGAGGTGGGGTATGACGATGCCAGTTTCTTTGCGCGGCTGTTCCGCCAACACACCGAGTTGTCGCCGAACCAGTATCGGCAGCAGTTCATGCAGGAAGCCTGAAAGGCTTCCAGAGCGGCAGGTTTCGAGCTTGAAGCGACAAGGAAAAACCAGAGCGGATCGCGCATTGCCCTGAACTTTCCTTGTCGCCTGACGCTTGCCGCTGCCGTCAGGGCTTGTGTGCGCGCGCCAGGAATTCGTGCGATTGCATCTCCAGCAACCGGCTCAGGGTACGCTGGAACTCGAAGCTCAGACGCCCACCGGTATACAGGTCCTTCAACTCCACCTCGGCCGAGATGATCAGCTTGACGTTGCGATCGTAGAACTCGTCCACCATGTTGATGAAACGACGGGCGATGTCGTCGGTGGTGACGCCCATCTGCTCCACGTTGCTCAGCAATACGGCGTGGAAGATCTTGCCCAGCTCAATGTAGTCGTTCTGGCTGCGCGGCCCGTCGCACAGGGCGCGGAAGTCAAACCAGGCGACGTCGTCGCAGGTACGCAGGGCATTGATCGGGCGGTTCTCGATCATCAGCACGTCGTTTTCGATCGCCTGGGTGCACTCAGGGGTGAGCGCCTTGAAGCTGGCGCGCATGCTCTGGTGCGCCGCGTCATCGAGTGGGAAGTGGAACAGTTCAGCCTGCTCCAGGTGACGCAGACGGTAGTCGACCCCGCTATCGACGTTCACCACGTCGGTGTACTGCTTGATCATGGCGATAGCCGGCAGGAAGCGTGCACGCTGCAGGCCGTCCTTGTAGAGGCCGTCCGGCACGATGTTGGAGGTGGCCACCAGCGACACGCCATTCTTGAACAGCTCTTCCATCAAGGTGCCGAGGATCATGGCGTCGGTAATGTCCGACACGAAGAATTCGTCGAAGCAGATCACCTTGGCTTCTTCGCTGAAGCGCTTGGCAATGAGGGTCAGCGGGTTCTTCTCGCCCTTGAGGGTTTTCATCTCCTCGTGCACACGCTTCATGAAGCGGTGGAAGTGCGTACGCATCTTCTGCTTGAACGGCAGCGCTTCGTAGAAGGTATCAACCAGGTAGGTCTTGCCTCGCCCCACCCCACCCCAGAAGTACAGGCCCTTGACCGGGGTCTGCTCCTTCTTGCCGAACAGCTTGCCGAACACGCCCGGCTTGTTGTTCTGCGCGTGCACCAGGTCGTCGTACAGGCGCTGGAGGTGACGCACCGCAGTTTCCTGCGCCGCGTCATGGAAGAAGTCGGGACGTTTCAGATCTGCTTGATAGCGTTCTAAGGGAGTCATGATTCGTTAGCGAGGCAACAAAAAACGGGCCGTCACTGTAGCGACAGGCCCGCTTAATGGCAATCAGTCTGTGGGAGCGGGCGTGCCCGCGAACACCGGCAAAGCCGGTGCCATGCACCGCGGCGCCTGTTTCGCGGGCACGCCCGCTCCCACCGTTTGGCAGCCTCAGTCCTGCTGAGGCGCCAAGGCTTCGTTCAGGCTCTGAATGGCAGCATCACGGGCTTCGACGCTGTCGAACTGCGGCCCGTCGGCAACCTGCTCGCCATTGAGCCACAGGCCGAAGCTCAGGCCTTCGACGCGCACATCAACCTCGCCACCTTGCTGCAGCTGCTTGCTCACGGCGCCGGCACTCTTGCCGTCGGCGAAGCTGCGCGACAACAGCAGTTGCTCGCCATCAGCGGCCAGCAGGCGGAAGCGGAAGCTGCCGTCTTCATCACGGAAGCTGACAAAACGCGCGCTCTTGGTGGCTTTTTTCTTCACTTCGGCGGTGGCCTGCACGCTGCTGCGGAACGAACGCAGGCCAACGGCCTCGCGCAACTGCTCGAGGAACGGCGTGGCGATCTTGCGGGCCTTGGCAGCGCCGGCCAGCAGGATGTCTTCCAGGTCCGCCGGCCGGGCGATCAGCTGGTGATAGTACTCGCGCTTCTCGGCCAGTTGGCCGTCCAGCAGCTGGAACAGGCGCTGTTTGGCGTCGCCCCAGCCCAGGCCCTGCAGCAGCTCTTCGCGGAAACCGGCGCACTGCTCAGGCGTCGAGAAGGCCTGGTACAGGGTGAACAGGTGCGCGTTGTCCGGGTCTTTCGCCTCACCGGGCGCGCGCGAATCGGTGACGATGCGCGAGATGGCGTCTTTCATGTCCTTGGCGCTGGTGAACAACGGGATGGTGTTGTCATAGCTCTTGGACATCTTGCGCCCGTCCAGGCCCGGCAGGGTCGCCACGCTTTCTTCGATCACAGCCTCCGGCAAGGCGAAGAAGTCCTTGCCCTGGCCGAACAGGTGGTTGAAGCGCTGGCCGATATCGCGGGCCATTTCCACGTGCTGGATCTGGTCACGACCGACCGGCACCTTGTTGGCGTTGAACATCAGGATATCGGCGGCCATCAGCACCGGGTAGCTGAACAGGCCCATCGTCACGCCGGCGTCCGGGTCTTCGCCGTTCTCGACGTTCTTGTCCACCGAGGCCTTGTAGGCATGCGCACGGTTCAGCAGGCCTTTGGCAGCAACGCAGGTCAGCAGCCAGGTCAGCTCGGGGATTTCCGGGATGTCGGACTGGCGATAGAAGGTCACCTTGTCCGGGTCCAGGCCACCGGCCAGCCAGGTGGCGGCGATTTCCAGGCGCGAGCGCTGGATGCGCAGCGGGTCGTCGCACTTGATCAGGGCGTGGTAGTCGGCCAGGAAGTAGAACGAGTCGACACCGGGCTGCTGGCTGGCACGGATCGCCGGGCGGATGGCGCCGGCGTAGTTGCCCAGGTGCGGAGTGCCGGTGGTGGTGATACCGGTAAGAATGCGCGTGGTCATGGGTGTTCGCTTATTCAGGCTTGGCTCAGTTCGAAAGGCGCGGCAGCAGCAGATCCTTCAGATCGGTCAGCTTGCCATGGAAGAAGTGTCCGCATTCTGCCACTTTCAGCAGCTCATGGGGACGCGACAGGCTGTCGGACCATTCGTAAACCAGCTGCGGCGCGACGACTTCATCGGCGTCCGGCTGCACCACGGTGAGCGGGCAGCGCTGCGGCAGCGGGAATTCGGCGGTCAGGCGCATGACCGCCGGGGCGATCATGAACAGGTGCTGCAACTCGACGCCTGCCGTTTCAAGGCGCCCGGCCAGGCTGGTGGCAACGAAACCACCGAACGAAAAGCCCATCAGCACCAGCGGTAGCCCGGGGTGCCTGGCGCGCAGCCATGCTGCAGCGGCCTCGGCATCGGCCACTTCGCCAGCGCCCATGTCGTGGCTGCCGGCGCTCTGGCCGACGCCACGGTAGTTGAAACGCAGGGTCACATAACCGGCATCACGTGCAGTGCGCTGCAGGGTCGAGACAACCTTGTTGAGCATGGTGCCGCCCTGGACCGGGTTAGGGTGGCAGATCAGCACCGCGCCACGGGCTTGCGCCACGTCCAGGTACAACGCTTCCAGCTGGCCGCTGGGGCCATCGATGAACAAGGGGGTTTCGCGGACAAGCAAGGCACTACTCCGTGACCTCGGGAAGGGTCGATTCGTCTAGGTGTGAAATTCTGTTCTGATTTGCGATCGCTCGCGGTATACAGCGCAGGTCTGAGCCGTTAACGTAAAGCAAAGCCGTTTATAGAGGAAGGACTCGTGGAACTCTCGCTCCTTGTTTGGTTGTTGCCAACCCTGGCCCTGGTCATCGGTGTGGCAGTCGGTTTCATTGTTGCCCGCCTGCTGCCCAATGCGGCCCCGAGCAACACCCAGCGTCAACTGGATGACATCCAGAAGCGCTTCGACAGCTACCAGAACGAAGTGGTCACCCACTTCAACAGCACCGCCATGCTGGTCAAGAAACTGACCCAGAGCTATCAGGACGTACAGGATCACCTGGCTGAAGGCGCCAACAGCCTGGCCCTCGATGACGTCACCCGCCAACGCCTGCTGGCTGCGCTGCACTCCGATGCACCGCAAGGCCCGCGTGACCGCCTGACCCCACCTAAAGACACCGCCGAAGTGCCGCGCGACTATGCGCCGAAAGTGCCTAACTCGCCGGGCATGCTGGATGAGAGCTACGGGCTCAAGCGTTGATCTGCTGAACATGCAAAAGGCCTCGCAAGAGGCCTTTTTTATGGGCTGGATTCACTGGCCCCCTTCGCGGGCACGCCCGCTCCCACAGGTACACCACAGCATTTGAAACCTGTGAAACACCTGTGGGAGCGGGCGGGCCCGCGAAAGGGCCAGTGCAGGCAACCTAACAGCAGGCCTGCAATGCCTGTTCGACATCTGCCAGCAGGTCCTCCACATCCTCCAGCCCCACCGACAGACGCACCAACCCCTCCGATATCCCGTGATGCGCCCGCTCCTGCGGCGTATAGCTGGAATGCGTCATGCTCGCCGGATGCTGCGCCAGCGACTCGGCATCCCCCAGGCTCACCGCCCGGGCAAAGAGCTGCAGCGCATTCATGAAGCGCCGCCCCGCCTCAATGCCACCCTTGAGCTCAAACGCAATCATCCCGCCAGGCAAACGCATCTGTCGCTGGGCCAACGCGTATTGGGCAAAAGACGGTAGCCCCGGGTAATGAATCAATTCCACCTGCGGCTGCCGAGCGAGAAACTCGGCCACCTGCTGGGCATTGGCGCAATGCCGGTCCATGCGCAGGGCCAGGGTCTTGATACCGCGCATCAGCAACGCCGCGTCATGCGGTGACAGCACCGCGCCGGTCATATCCTTCAGCCCTTCCAGGCGGATACGGTCTACCAACGCCTTGCACCCCACCACCAACCCGGCAGTGATATCGCCATGCCCACTGAGGTACTTGGTTGCCGAGTGCACCACCAGGTCCGCCCCCAGCTCCAGTGGCCGCTGCAGGTACGGCGTACAGTAGGTGTTATCGACCACCACATGCACATCATGCCCCCGCACTGCCTCCACAACCGCCGCAATATCCACAAGCTGCATGTTGGGGTTGGCCGGTGTTTCGAAGTAGATCATCCGTGTTTTACTGCTGATCGCCGCTTTCAGGGCCTTGGCATCGTTGAGATCGACATGGCGAACTTTCACCCCGAACTCACCAATACCGTGGTGCAGAAAAGCGAAGGTACAGCCATACAAGGTGCGCCCGACAATCAGCTCATCGCCAGGCCTTAGCAGGGTCCAGAGGGTTGAGGTAATCGCGCCCATCCCCGAGGCCAACGCCAACCCCGCTTCACCGCCCTCCAGCGAAGCCATGCGCTGCTCCAGCAAGGCCAGCGTGGGGTTGGAAATGCGGCTGTAGAAATGCCCAGGCTCCTCCCCGGCGAAGCAGGCAGCACCGTACTCGACAGTGGGAAAGGCATAGGTAGCCGTTTGATACACCGGTGGCACCAGGGCGCCACCATGGGAAAGCGGGTCATAGCCATGATGAATGGCCCGCGTGGAAAAACCGGTGTTGTGGTGGGAGTCGCGCATGGCAACAGCCTCTTGTGGTTTGCTATAAGCTTATGCCACCGAGCTGCCCGATTTTTTCCAAAATAGCCTACGCATACACGTGCTTGCTGGAACAAAAACAATAATCAACGGACCAGGAGGGCAAAAAATGCCTTCAAGCCTCGACCGCACCGACCGCGCCCTGCTCGCCGCCTTGCAGGACAATGCCCGTCTCACCGTTGCCGAACTCGCCGACCAGGTGGCACTGACCACCTCGCCCTGCTGGCGACGGGTCAAGTTACTGGAGGAAAACGGCTACATCACCGGCTACCAGGCCATCCTCTCGCCCAAGTCGCTGGGGTTTGGTGTGACCGCGTTCGTCAGCATCATGATGGACTCGCACACCAAGGACATGGCGCTGGCGTTTGAACAGCGCCTGATGGAAATCCCCGAGATCGTCGCCTGCCACAACATCTCCGGCCGCTATGACTTTCTGCTGGAGATCCTGGCACGGGACCTGGAGTCGTTTGGCGAATTTACCCGGGAAGTGCTGCAGCGGTTGCCGGGGGTGAAGGAGATCTATTCGAGTTTTTCGTACAAAGCGGTGAAGGAAAGACGGGTGATACCGGTGTCGGAGAAACATATCTGAGACGGATCTTTCCGAGCAACACGAAGCTTCCTACTGATTGACAGGCTGCAGCTGACATACCGCAAATTCGATATACGTAAACCTAGCCCATGTAGTGATCAGGAGAACCTACATGGCACGGGACAACACGTATTATCTCGATCACCCAGGATCTCAACATATCCGGATGCCATGACGCGCCGCTGAGAATGATGGCACCGCACCCGGAGTCATTTGGCAAATTTACCCGGCAGTTTTTCATCCAAAGCGGTGGAGGATAAACAGGCTCCAAGACTATTCCTACAAATCACCAGGAACGATCCTACTGGCATACAACCTACCCCTGACATACATAAAGCTGGTCCCAGGGCACACTTTCCCTGCCTTTCACCCAGGGACGACTTCATGGCCAGCCTTCTTCCAGAATTCATCATCCGTAAACTCGCAGGTCAAACATTCCACAGCTTCGACCATTTCTCCCAAGCTTTCTGGCTGGCGATCGCAGAAGATCCGATCTACAGCCAGCAATTCATCCCCGCCCAACTCAACCGCCTCAAGAAAGGCTGGCCCCCTCGCGCGCCATTCCATGAAACGGCAAAGGGACTGCGCTCGTATCAGATATGCCACCTGAACCCGCCCGAGTGGGGTGGGCTGATGTACGACGCTGAAAACCTGCGGATCATGAGCGCTATGCAATACGCGCTTTCTTCGGAGACAACATGGTAATCAGCTTGAAGCAAAGCCTCACCGACTACACCCACGGTGAGTTCCGGTCGATTGTTGGGGCGTTGATTCAGGCGACAGGCTCGCGTGATTGGCAGGACCGATTGCTGGAGCATTTTATCGATGTGGTTGAGCATCCTGATGGCGCCGACCTTATCTATAGCCCCGACAAGGGACGGGGAAGATGCTCCGAGCAGGTCATGGCGCGCATCATGGAATGGAGAGCCTCCAAGGGGCTTGCAGTGTTCAGAATTAAAGATAGCTAGCCGCCCGGGTCTGGATACAGCTCTGAGGCTAGCGAAGAACCTTTGGGAACGGCGGTGCAAGGCACCGGCCTTGCCGGTGTTCGCGGCTAAAGCCTCTCCTACACTGATTGTGAAAACTTTCAGATTGTCAGCAATGCAGTTGCTCTTACAGGCACCGCACAAACCAGGATTACGCGTATAAAAAAACCCGCCGAAGCGGGTTTTTTCTTACAGGCTATCGCTTAGATCGCGCCACGCTGACGCAGCACGTCCAGCACCTGTTTAACGCCTTCGTCCACGCTGGTGGCCTGGGTGTCGATCACAAGATCAGCATCCAGCGGCACATCGAACGGGAAGCTCTCACCCGGGATGTTGTCGCCACCGGCAGCGTACAGGCCTTGCGGGTCACGCTCGCGGCAAACCAGCGGCGAGGCCTGAACGTAAACGGTCACCAGGCGTTCCTTGCCGATCAGCGCCTTGGCCTGTTCGCGGCCTTCGGCATCCGGGGCCACGAACGCAGCCAGGGTGAGCATGCCAGCTTCGTTGAACTGGCGCGCCACATGGGCGGCGCGGCGCCAGTTCTCGGTACGGCCAGCGCGGTCCTGTGGCAGGCCCTTGTTCAGGTCGTGACGCAGGTTCTGGCCATCGAGCACGTACACCGCACGGCCCATGTCGAACAGCTTGCGCTCCACGGCATAGGCCAAGGTGCTCTTGCCAGCACCCGACAGGCCGCTGAACAGCACGGTGGCTGGCTGCTGACCGAAGCGCAGGGCGCGCTCTTCGGTGGACACGTGGGCCTGCTTGCCATGATGGCCGGTGCTGCCGTGTGGCAACACGGGCGGGGCGATGATCATGCCGGCGCCAACGGTGCCGTTGGTCAGGCGGTCGATGACGATGAACGCACCGGTGGTGCGGTTGCTGTCGTAACCGTCGAGGGCGATCGAGGTGTCCAGGGCTACCTTGACGCGGCCGATCTCGTTCAGTTGCAGCGCGCTGGCAGCGCCCTGCTCCAGGGTGTTCACATCGACCTTGTGGGTGATGCTGGCAATCGAACCTGGCACGTAGCTGGTGGCACGCTTGATGTCGTATTTCTTGCCCGGGAGCATCGGCTCCTCGGCCATCCACACCAGCATGGCGTCGAACTGGTCGGTGACCGACGGGACGTTGTCGGCATGTACCAGCAGGTCGCCACGGGAGATGTCGATCTCGTCTTCCATGGTCAGGGTCACGGCCTGGCCTGGGCCAGCGTTTTCCAGTTCACCTTCGTAGGTGACGATGGACTTGACCCGGCTGCTCTTGCCCGACGGCAGCACGACAATCTCGTCACCTTTGTGCACCACGCCACTGGCGATGGTGCCCGCGAAGCCGCGGAAGTTCAGGTTGGGACGGTTGACGTACTGCACCGGGAAACGCAGGTCGGTGAAGTTGCGGTCGGCCGAAACCTCGACGGTTTCGAGGATTTCCATCAGCGTCGGGCCGGCGTACCACGGCGATTGCTCGCTGTGGTTGACCACGTTGTCACCCTTGAGCGCCGACATCGGTACGAAGTGCAGGCTGCTCGGGGTCAGGTTGATGGCTTCGGCGAACTTCAGGTAGTCGGCCTTGATCGACTCGAAGACGCCTTCATCGAAGCCCTTCAGGTCCATCTTGTTGACCGCGACCACGATGTGCTTGATACCCAGCAACGACGCGATGTAGCTGTGGCGGCGGGTCTGGGTCTGCACGCCATAGCGGGCATCGACCAGGATGATCGCCAGGTCGCAGGTGGACGCACCGGTGGCCATGTTGCGGGTGTACTGCTCATGGCCCGGGGTGTCGGCGATGATGAACTTGCGCTTGGCGGTGGAGAAGTAGCGGTAGGCGACATCGATGGTGATGCCCTGCTCGCGCTCGGCCTGCAGGCCATCTACCAGCAGCGCCAGGTCGACTTCTTCGCCGGTGGTGCCGACTTTCTTCGAATCACGGGTGATGGCCTCGAGGTGGTCCTCGTAGATCATCTTGGAGTCGTGCAGCAGGCGCCCGATCAGGGTGCTCTTGCCGTCATCCACGTTGCCGCAGGTGAGGAAACGCAGCAGTTCTTTACGCTCGTGCTGAGCCAGATAAGCGAGGATATCTTCGCTGATCAAATCGGATTGGTGCGACATGGAGTAACCCTGAAAATTAGAAGTAGCCCTGACGTTTTTTGTCTTCCATGGAACCGGCGCCATCGTGGTCGATGACCCGGCCCTGGCGCTCGGAAGTGCGCGTCAGGAGCATTTCCTGAATGATGTCGGTGAGCGTCTCGGCTTCCGACTCGACAGCGCCCGTCAGCGGGTAGCAGCCGAGGGTACGGAAACGCACCTTCTTCTTGACGATGCGGGCTTTCTCTTCCTCAGAGAGGTGCTCGAGGATGCGTTCGTCGTCGATCATGATCAGGGTGCCGTTCTTCTCGATGACTTCACGCTCGGCGGCGAAGTACAGCGGCACGATCGGGATGCCTTCAAGGTAGATGTACTGCCAGATGTCCAGTTCGGTCCAGTTCGACAGCGGGAAGACGCGGATCGACTCGCCCTTGTTGACCTTGCCATTGTACACGTTCCACAGCTCGGGGCGCTGGTTCTTCGGGTCCCAGCGGTGCTTGCTGTCACGGAACGAGTACACACGCTCCTTGGCCCGCGACTTCTCTTCGTCGCGGCGCGCACCACCGAAGGCAGCGTCGAAACCATGCTTGTCCAGCGCCTGCTTCAGGCCCTGGGTCTTCATGATGTCGGTGTGCTTGGAACTGCCATGGGTGAACGGGTTGATGCCTTGCGCCACACCCTCAGGGTTGACGTGGGTGATCAGCTCCAGGCCCATTTCCTCGACCATCTTGTCGCGGAAGCTGTACATCTCCTGGAATTTCCACTGGGTGTCGACGTGCATCACCGGGAACGGCAGCTTGCCCGGGAAAAAGGCCTTGCGCGCCAGGTGCAGCATCACGGCGGAGTCCTTGCCGATCGAGTACAGCATCACCGGGTTGTCGAACTCGGCGGCCACCTCGCGGATGATGTGGATGCTCTCCGCCTCCAGCTGTTTCAAGTGCGTCAGTTTGTCGACCATGGCTACTCACGAAAAACGATCTTATGGACGGCCTGCGGGCCGTGTTCGAGCGAGCCACTTTATCACAGCGGCTGCTTCTATTTAGGAGGCTGGCTAGATCGAAAAAGTCTAACGATATGACTGGGGGTTTGGGCTACCAGGGCCGCCCTCTTCGCGGGTGAACCCGCTCCTACGAGGCCCGCGCGTAGGAGCGGGTTCACCCACGAAGGGGGCGACACCGCTATCAGATAGGATTCGGGCAATCGATGAACAGGTGCTCCACGGCAAACCGTCGTGCCAGGTAATCGCCCAGTGCCTGCACCCCGTAGCGTTCAGTGGCATGGTGCCCGGCCGCAATGAAGCTGACGCCATTCTCGCGCGCACTGTGGTAAGTCTGCTCGGACGCCTCGCCGGTCAGGTACAGGTCGACCCCAGCAGCAATCGCCGTGTCGATATAGCCCTGGCCGCCGCCGGTACACCAGCCCACCCGGCGGATCATTTCATTGCCTTCGACCAGCAACGGCTCACGCCCCAGCACCTGTTGCACCCGGCGGGCAAAATCGCGCGCGGTCATCGGCTCAGCCAACGAACCGACCAGGCCGACCACCTTGGGGTTTTCCGGGTCAAGCGGCCCTTCGACAGTGATCTTCAGTCGCCGCGCCAGCTGCACGTTGTTGCCCACTTCCAGGTGCACGTCCAAGGGCAGGTGAAACGCCAACAGGCTTATATCGTTATTCAGCAAGGTCTTCAGGCGACGCTGGCGAATGCCGGTGATGCACGGGTTCTCGCCCTTCCAGAAATAACCATGGTGCACCAGCACCAGATCGGCCTCGGCCTCGACGGCGGCATCCAGCAATGCCTGGCTGGCGGTAACACCACTGACAATGCGGCTGACCTGCGGCCGGCCTTCGACCTGCAGGCCATTTGGGCAATAATCCTGGATCTTCGCGCTGCCCAGGTAACGCTCGGCTTCCTCGACCAGGGTGTTTAGAGCGACGGCCATGAAAATCTCCTCGAAAACTGCGCTTTTCTCGGGCACAACGCCTGACGAACGCCCGTATAATGCCGGCCATTATGGGCCGTCGCTGTCACTGGGGAAACCGGTGTATGATCGCGCGCGCTCATGCCCCACTGCCAGGCCGCTGGCCCCTGCTCTTTTCAGGATTCGTTCATGTTCAAGGCTTTGCGTTACTTCGGCTGGCCCCTGCTTACCGGCATACTGATCGCCATGCTGATCATCCAGCGTTTTCCGCAATGGGTCGGGCTGCCCAGCCAGGACGTCAACCTGCAGCAAGCGCCACAGACCACGCGGATCATGCAAGGCCCGGTGTCGTACGCCGACGCCGTGACCCTGGCCGCCCCGGCGGTGGCCAACCTGTACACCACCAAGGTGGTGAACAAAAGCGCCCACCCGCTGTTCGAAGACCCGCAGTTCCGCCGCTTCTTCGGCGATAACCTGCCCAAACAGCGCCGCTGGGAATCAAGCCTCGGCTCGGCGGTAATCATGAGCCCAGAGGGCTACCTGCTGACCAACAACCACGTTACCAGCGGCGCCGACCAGATCGTCGTAGCGCTGAAGGATGGCCGCGAAACCCTGGCCCGCGTGATCGGCAGCGACCCGGAAACCGACCTGGCGGTGCTGAAGATCGACTTGAAGAACCTGCCGGCGATCACCATCGGCCGTTCCGACACCATTCACATCGGCGACGTGTCGCTGGCCATCGGCAACCCGTTCGGCGTCGGCCAGACGGTGACCATGGGCATCATCAGCGCCACTGGCCGCAACCAGCTGGGGCTGAACAACTACGAAGACTTCATCCAGACCGACGCGGCGATCAACCCGGGCAACTCCGGTGGCGCGCTGGTGGATGCCAATGGCAACCTGATCGGCATCAATACCGCGATCTTTTCCAAGTCCGGTGGCTCGCAGGGCATCGGCTTCGCCATCCCGGTAAAACTGGCACTGGAGGTGATGAAGTCGATCGTCGAACACGGCCAGGTGATCCGTGGCTGGCTGGGTATCGAAGTACAGCCACTGAGCCAGGAGCTGGCAGAGTCGTTCGGCATGAAGGACCGCCCAGGCATCGTGGTGGCGGGTATCTTCCGCGAAGGGCCAGCGGCCAAGGCCGGGCTGCAACTGGGTGACGTGATCCTGAGCATCAATGGCGAGCCGGCCGGCGACGGGCGCAAGTCGATGAACCAGGTAGCGCGGATCAAGCCTAACGAGAAGATCACCATCGAGGTGATGCGCAACGGTCAGCAGTTGAAGCTGATCGCCGAGGTGGGGCTGCGGCCGCCGCCAGCGCCGGCTGTAACGCAAGAAGAAAAGTAAGGTGAGGCCTTAAGCCGTTCCGCAACCCTGTGGGAGCGGCCTTGCGTCGCGATGGGCCGCCTAGCGGCCCCAAAATTTCAGCTTCGCAGGGCATATGCCCGGGGCCGCTTTGCGGCCCATCGCGACACAAGGCCGCTCCACAGTTGGCCGAGTCTGCAGCCGCTACTGCATCAATGCAGGATCTGGCTGAGGAACAACTTGGTCCGGTCACTGCGCGGCCGGTCGAAGAAGTCATCCGGCGCGGCCTGCTCCACAATCTCGCCCTTGTCCATGAAGATAACCCGGTTCGCCACGGTACGGGCAAAGCCCATTTCGTGGGTCACGCAGAGCATGGTCATGCCATCCTCGGCCAGGCCCACCATGGTATCGAGCACTTCCTTGACCATTTCCGGGTCCAGTGCCGAGGTCGGTTCGTCGAACAGCATGATCTTGGGCTTCATGCACAACGCGCGGGCAATGGCCACACGCTGCTGCTGGCCGCCAGACAACTGACCAGGGTACTTGTGTGCCTGCTCCGGAATCCGCACACGCTCCAGGTAGTGCATGGCAATTTCCTCGGCCTTGCGCCGTGGCATCTTGCGCACCCACATTGGCGCCAGGGTGCAGTTCTCCAGGATGCTCAGGTGCGGGAACAGGTTGAAATGCTGGAACACCATGCCCACCTCGCGGCGAATGGCCTCGATCTGCTTGAGGTCGTTGGTCAGCTCCACGCCATCGACCACGATGCGCCCTTGCTGGTGCTCTTCCAGGCGGTTAAGGCAGCGGATGGTGGTGGACTTGCCCGAGCCGGACGGCCCGCACAGCACGATGCGTTCGCCCTGGCGCACGTTCAGGTTGATGTCCTTGAGCACATGGAACTGGCCGTACCACTTGTTCACACCCTGCATCTGGATGATGCCTTCGGGGCCAGCAGGCTGCTTGATCGCTTCACTCATTTCGAAACTCCTAACGCTTGTGGCCAGTGTCCAGCTTGCGCTCCAGATGCATGGAGTAGCGGGACATACCGAAACAGAAAATCCAGAACACCAGGGCGGCGAACACGTAGCCCTCGGTGGCCATGCCCAACCAGGCGGGGTCTGCGGCTGCTTGCTTGACGCTGTTGAGCAGATCGAACAGGCCGATGATGATCACCAGGCTGGTGTCCTTGAACAGGGCAATGAAGGTGTTGACGATGCCGGGGATCACAAGCTTCAGCGCCTGCGGCAAGATCACCAGCCCCATCGAGCGCCAGTAGCCAAGGCCCATGGCCGCGGCGGCTTCGTACTGGCCCTTGGGGATGGCCTGCAGGCCGCCGCGCACCACCTCGGCGATGTACGCCGATTGGAACAGGATCACACCAATCATCGCCCGCAGCAGCTTGTCGAAGCTCATGCCTTCTGGCAGGAACAACGGCAGCATCACCGACGACATAAACAGCACGGTGATCAGCGGTACGCCCCGCCAGAACTCGATGAAGGTCACGCACACCACTTTCACGGCCGGCATCCTCGAACGCCGGCCCAATGCCAGCAGGATGCCCAGCGGCAAGGCGCCGACGATGCCCACGGTGGCGATCACCAGGGTCAGCATCAACCCGCCCCACTGGCTGGTCGGTACGCTTTCCAGGCCCAGGTACCCCCCGTGCAGCAGGGTATAGGCCAGTACCGGGTACAGCACCAGGAAGCCCAGGCCATAGAAGGCTTTGCGCGGGAAACGCTTGATGAACAACGGCGCGGCGCCGAGCACGGCAAGCCACACGGTCAGGTCCACACGCCAGCGCAGCTCAGTCGGGTAATAGCCGTACATGAACTGGCCAAAGCGCTGCTGCACGAACACCCAGCAGGCGCCTTCCTTGGTGCAATCGGCGCGCGTGGTGCCGACCCAGTTGGCATCGATCAACGCCCACTGCAGCAACGGCGGCACGATCAGCCACACCAGGTAGAGGGCGAACAGGGTCAACAGCGTGTTGAGCCAGCTGGAGAACAGATTGGCACGCATCCATGCGAGCACGCCGACGGTTTTCACCGGTGGCGGCATATCGGGTTTGAAAACATGGGCATTCACGGGCGTATCCTCACCGCTCGATCAGCGCAATGCGCTTGTTGTACCAGTTCATCAGCAGCGAAATGCTGATGCTGATGGCGAGATAGACACTCATGGTGATGGCGATCACCTCGATGGCCTGGCCGGTCTGATTGAGCACGGTGCCGGCGAACAGCGAGACCATCTCCGGGTAGCCGATACCGGCCGCCAGCGAAGAGTTCTTCGCCAGGTTCAGGTATTGGCTGGTCAGCGGCGGAATGATCACCCGCAGTGCCTGGGGAATGATCACCTTACGCAGGGTCGGGCCCTCGCGCAGGCCCAGCGAGAGCGCGGCTTCGGTCTGGCCATGGCTGACCGAACGGATACCGGAGCGCACGATCTCGGCGATGAAGGCTGCCGTATAGATAGTCAGCGCCAGGGTCAGCGCCAGCAACTCGGGGATCAGCACCCAGCCACCGACAAAGTTGAAGCCTTTGAGCTGCGGCACCTCCCAGCTGACCGGGCTGCCGAACAGCAACACGCTCAGCCCTGGGATGGCGATGAACAGCGCCAGGCCCACCCAGAACTTGTGGAATGGCACGCCGGTCTCGTCGAAGCGCTTGTTGGCGAAGCGCACCATCAGCACGATCGCGACAATCGCTACTGCCAGGGCCACCACGAATGGCCAGAAACCGTCGGCCATCGACGCACCCGGCATGTTCAGGCCGCGGTTGCTGATGAAGAACATGTCATCGATGTTGATGCTGCCCCGTGGTCCCGGCAGGGTCAGGAACACGGCGAAGTACCAGAACAGGATCTGCAGCAACGGCGGAATGTTGCGGAAGGTTTCCACATACACGGTTGCCAGTTTGCTGATCATCCAGTTCGGTGACAGGCGCGCTACACCAATGATGAAGCCCAGAATCGTTGCCAGGATGACGCCGATGAAGGTCACCAACAGCGTATTGAGCAGGCCGATGACGAACACCCGCGCATAACTGTCGGATTCCACATAGGGGATCAGGTGCTGGGCGATACCGAAGCCGGCACTGCGGTCGAGGAAGTCGAAGCCCGAGGTAATGCCCCGGTGTTGCAGGTTGGTTTGCGTGTTGTGAAACAGGTACCAGCCCAGGCCGACCACGAAGACGATCGTGAGGATCTGGAACAGCCACGCGCGCACACGCGGATCGTTAAGGGACAAGCCCTTGGGTGCGCCGATTTGATTTTGCATGAAGTGCCCCGGACAGTAGGGATTCGAACAGCCTGCGGCGGCGGGATGCCGCCGCAGGATGCAGCCATCAGCGCACGGGAGGCGCGTACTGGATGCCGCCGTTGTTCCACAGGGCGTTCATGCCACGGTCGATCTTCAAGTCAGTGCTCTGGCCCAGGTTCTTCTCGAACACTTCGCCATAGTTACCCACTTGCTTGACGATCTGCACTACCCAGTCTTTGGGCAGCTTGAGGTCCTTGCCATACTCGCCATCCGCACCCAGCAGTCGGGCGACATCCGGGTTCTTGGTGGCCTTGGCCTCGGCCTCGACGTTCTTGGAAGTGATGCCCGCTTCTTCGGCATTGAGCATGGCGAACAGGGTCCACTTGACGATGCTGAACCACTCCTCGTCGCCTTTACGCACTACCGGGCCCAGTGGCTCCTTGGAGATGGTTTCCGGCAACACCACGTAGTCGGTCGGCGCAGCCAACTTGGAGCGCTGGGCGAACAGCTGCGATTTGTCCGAAGTCAGCACGTCGCAACGGCCAGACTCCAGCGATTTGGCGCTCTCGTCAGATGTGTCGAAGGTAATCGGGGTGTACTTCAGGCCATTGGCACGGAAGAAGTCCGACACGTTCAGCTCGGTGGTGGTGCCGGCCTGGATGCAGATGGTCGCGCCATCGAGCTCTTTGGCGCTGGAAACGCCAAGCTTCTTGTTGACCAGGAAGCCGACGCCGTCATAGTAGGTAACACCCGCGAACACCAGGCCCATGCCGGCATCGCGCGAGCTGGTCCAGGTGGTGTTGCGCGACAGCACGTCGACCTCGCCCGACTGCAGGGCAGTGAAGCGTTCCTTGGCGTTGAGCTGGCTGAACTTGACCTTGGTGGCATCACCGAACACGGCGGCGGCCACGGCGCGGCAGACATCGGCATCGATGCCGACGATCTTGCCCTGCGCATCAGGTACCGAGAAGCCTGGAAGACCGTCGCTCACGCCACACTGGACGAAGCCCTTCTTCTTTACCGCATCGAGGGTGGCGCCGGCCTGGGCAGTGCTCACGGCGCCCAGCGCGGCGGCAGCGGTCAGGACTGCCAGGGTGGTTTTCAACATCTTCATTCACAACCTCCAAATCGCTCTTGTTGTATCGAGCCGGAATTGCACCGCACCCTTTTGAGGCGTATCCGACCCGTATTGGCTTGTTATTGGGTCAATTGGCGCAATGGACTGTTCTGTGACAGCCTTCGCGTGCAGAGGGTGTTACCGTCACGGCCTGCCCTTTGCATCACAGGTTGAGTTGCAAACCGCGTACCAAATTTTCTGGCTGTAGCGTTTAAGCGCTCGTCAAGTAGGAAAAGTTGTATCGTTGCGACATTCTTTTTCCGACAATCATTTCCGGTGCTTTCTTTTCACGCACGCCATAACAAGACCCGCACACTTTCGGAGCAGTCATGACCAACCCGCTGATTCTCGAACCACAGAAAACCGCTGACGCCTGTGTGATCTGGTTGCACGGTCTGGGGGCCGACCGTTACGACTTCCTACCTGTGGCCGAATTCATGCAGGAGCGCTTGCTCAGCACACGCTTCATCATGCCCCAGGCACCGACCCGCCCCGTGACCATCAACGGCGGCTATGCCATGCCCAGCTGGTATGACATCAAGGCCATGACCCCGGCCCGTGCCATCGACGAAGCGCAGCTGGAAGCGTCTGCCGAGCAGGTGGTTGCGCTGATCAAGGCCGAGCAGGCCAAAGGCATCAACCTGTCGCGGATCTTCCTGGCCGGCTTCTCCCAAGGCGGCGCGGTGGTGCTGCACACTGCCTATATAAAGTGGCAGGAAGCACTGGGTGGGGTGATCGCCCTGTCCACCTATGCCCCCACTTTCAATGACCAGCATCAGTTGAGTGCCTGCCAGCAGCGCACACCAGCCCTGTGCCTGCATGGCGTGCATGACTCGGTGGTCATCCCGTCCATGGGCCGTACCGCCTTCGAGTACCTGAACACCTGGGGCGTCGCTGCCCGCTGGTACGAATACCCGATGGAACACGAAGTGGTGGTCGAAGAACTGAACGATATCCACGACTGGCTGAGCAAGCAGCTGCAATAGGCAACCTCGCTTGTAGTTGTGGGCGTATTCCGCTACGCCGCGCCCGGATCTTGCATTACACTGCCCGGCGTACATTCCTTAATCAGTTGATGAGACGACCGTGCTCAAAGCACTCAGAAAAATATTCGGCAAGGGAGAGGCCGCACCACAAGCCGCCGCTCCTGCTGCCAGCGTGACGCCGGAAGCCCGGCCCGCGGCAAAACCGGCCGCACCCCATGCCAACCCCGCCCCCAAGGCTGAGCAACCTGCCGCCGCGACGCCACCTGCCGAACAACCGGCCAAGGACAAACCGCGCCGCGAACGCAAGCCCAAGCCACAGGCCAGCCTGTGGAAGCCCGAGGACTTCGTGGTCGAGCCACAGGAAGGCAAAACCCGCTTCCACGACTTCAAGCTGTCCAACGAGCTGATGCACGCCATCCACGACCTGGGCTTCCCGTACTGCACGCCAATCCAGGCGCAGGTCCTGGGTTACACCCTGCGTGGCCAGGACGCTATCGGCCGGGCCCAGACGGGCACCGGCAAGACGGCCGCCTTCCTGATCTCGATCATTTCCCAGTTGCAGCAGACGCCACCGCCTAAAGAGCGCTACATGGGCGAGCCGCGCGCGCTGATCATCGCCCCCACCCGCGAGCTGGTGGTGCAGATCGCCAAGGACGCCGCTGCCCTGACCAAGTACACCGGCCTGAACGTGATGAGCTTCGTCGGTGGCATGGACTTCGACAAGCAGCTCAAAGCCCTGGAAGCGCGCCACTGCGATATCCTGGTGGCCACCCCGGGCCGCCTGCTGGACTTCAACCAGCGTGGCGAAGTGCACCTGGACATGGTCGAGGTGATGGTGCTTGACGAAGCCGACCGCATGCTCGACATGGGCTTCATCCCCCAGGTCCGCCAAATCATTCGTCAGACACCGCCGAAAAGCGAGCGCCAGACCCTGCTGTTCTCCGCCACCTTCACCGACGATGTGATGAACCTGGCCAAGCAGTGGACCACCAACCCTGCCATCGTCGAGATCGAGCCGGAGAACGTGGCCAGCGAAACGGTGGAGCAGCACGTGTATGCGGTGGCCGGCAGCGACAAGTACAAACTGCTGTACAACCTGGTAACCCAGAACAAGTGGGAACGGGTGATGGTGTTCGCCAACCGCAAGGACGAAGTGCGGCGCATCGAGGAAAAGCTGGTACGCGACGGTATCAATGCCGCCCAGCTGTCGGGCGACGTGCCGCAGCACAAGCGCATCCGAACCCTGGAGAGCTTCCGCGAAGGGCGCATCACCGTGCTGGTGGCCACCGACGTGGCCGGGCGCGGGATCCATATCGATGGCATCAGCCACGTGATCAACTTCACCCTGCCGGAAGACCCTGACGACTACGTGCACCGCATTGGCCGTACCGGCCGTGCCGGCACCAGTGGTGTGTCGATCAGCTTTGCCGGTGAAGATGACTCGTATCAGCTGCCAGCGATCGAAGCGCTGCTGGGGCGCAAGATCAAGTGCGAGATGCCGCCGGATGAACTGCTCAAGCCGGTGCCGCGCAAGCATCACTGACTTCAGCAGGCTACATGCGCCCTGTGGCGGCGGCCTTGTGTCGCGATTGGGCCGCGCAGCGGCCCCGGGATTTCGGCTTTAATGCGGAGATTGTCGGGGGCCGCCACGCGGCCCTTTCGCGACACAGGGTGCCCCCTGTAGGAGCGGGTTTACCCGCGAATACGGTAGTGGCGGCAACGGTGAACGGCGGGTGGAGATTGGCCAGCAGGGCCGGCCCTTTCGCGGGTAAACCCGCTCCTACAGGCGACCGGTGGCGCCTTGATTACCAGCGCCCCGCCGCATCCTGGTCACTCTGCTTCCCCTCCACCCACTTTGGCCCTTCCTGGGTATTCTCCTTCTTCCAGAACGGCGCCCGGGTCTTCAGGTAGTCCATGATGAAGTTGCAGGCATCGAACGCCGCCTGCCGATGGGCACTGGCCACCCCCACGAACACAATCGGTTCGCCCGGTTCCAGCGCACCGATGCGGTGCAGCACCTCCACTTTCAAGAGCGGCCAACGCTGCTCGGCCTCGACCACGATCTTCGCCAAGGCCTTTTCGGTCATGCCCGGATAGTGTTCGAGGAGCATCCCCGCCACTTCGCGGCCATCGTTGAAATCCCGCACATAGCCGACAAAACCGACCACCGCGCCCACGCCCACATTGGCTGCATGCATGGCATTGGTCTCAGCCCCCGGGTCGAACGCGCCTTCCTGCACTCGTACAGCCATGTTCAGCCTCCGGTCACCGGTGGGAAGAACGCCACTTCATCGCCCTCTTCCAGCGGTTCATCGAGCTTGCACAGCTCTTCGTTGCGTGCGCACATCAGGTTCTGCTCGGCCAGCACTTCATACTGCCCGCCCTTGGCAACCAAGGCCTGGCGCACATCATCGAGCACCTTGAACGCACCCTCCACCCGCTCGGCATCCACGCCCAACAGTTCGCGGTAACGGGCGAAGTACATCACCTTGACCTTCATCACGCCTCCACCTTGTAATGGCCACTCTTGCCACCGAGTTTTTCCAGCAGGCGCACCTGCTCGATGACCATACCTTTATCCACAGCCTTGCACATGTCATAGATCGTCAGCGCGGCCACGCTGGCGGCGGTCAGCGCCTCCATCTCCACACCGGTCTGCCCGGCCAGCTTGCAGCGGGCGACGATGCGCACGGCATCCTGCCCCTCGGCGCTGAGCTCGACCTTGACGCTGGTGAGCATCAGCGGGTGGCACAACGGGATCAGGTCGCTGGTTTTTTTCGCCGCCTGTATCCCGGCAATGCGCGCCACGGCGAACACGTCACCCTTGGGGTGTTCACCGTCGACGATCATCTGCAAGGTCTGCGGCAACATGCGCACCCGCGCCTCGGCGGTAGCCTCGCGCTCGGTCACGGCCTTTTCAGTGACGTCGACCATGTTGGCCCGCCCCTGGGAATCAAGATGTGTCAGCACTGCTCTGCTCCTGTAAAGGGATTTCGCAGTGTAAACCTGTGGGTCAGGTTTGAGCAGAGGTATGTGTCGGCAGGTTTGGCCTCTTCGCGGGCACGCCCACTCCCACAGGAGCTCCACGGCCTCGAATCAAGTGGAGATCCTGTGAACGGGCGTGTCCACGAAGAGGCCGGGCAGTAATCTGCCCGGCTCCAGGGTTTACAAATGCGACTCGGCGTACTCGGCCAGCACCGAGCGAGGCACGCCCTGCAGGGTGATGTGCACGCCGTGGGGGAAGTCCTTGAAGCGCTCGGTCAGGTAGGTCAGGCCCGAGCTGGTCGCGGACAGGTAGGGGGTGTCGATCTGCGCCAGGTTGCCCAGGCAGACCACCTTGGACCCGGAGCCGGCACGGGTGATGATGGTTTTCATCTGGTGCGGCGTCAGGTTCTGGCACTCGTCAATCAGGATCAGGCTCTGCTGGAAGCTGCGGCCACGGATGTAGTTCAGCGACTTGAACTGCAGCGGCACGCGCTCAAGGATGTATTCGACGCTGCCATGGGTGCTTTCGTCATCCATGTGCAAAGCTTCGAGGTTGTCAGTGATGGCGCCCAGCCACGGCTCCATCTTCTCTGCTTCGGTACCCGGCAGGAAGCCAATCTCTTGGTCCAGCCCCTGCACGCTGCGGGTGGCGATGATGCGCCGGTAGCGCTTGCTGACCATGGTTTGCTCGATGGCCGCAGCCAGTGCCAGGATGGTTTTACCGGAGCCGGCGGCGCCGGTCAGGTTCACCAGGTGGATATCCGGGTCCAGCAGGGCAAACAGCGCCAGGCTTTGGTGAATGTCGCGTGGTTTCAGGCCCCAGGCTTCCTGGTGCAGCAACGGCTCCTGGTGCAGGTCGAGCAGCAGCAGTTCGTCGTCACGAATGCCCTTGATCCACCCGACGAAGCCCTGCTCATCGATGATGAACTCATTGACGTGCACAGCTGGCAGGTTGTCGATCATCTGCACCCGATGCCAGGTGCGGCCGCGCTCCTGGCGGGTATCGACCTTGCTCACGCGGTCCCAGAACGAGCCGGTGACCGAATGGTAGCCCTTGGACAACAAGGACACGTCATCGACCAGTTGGTCGGTGCTGTAGTCCTCAGCCGCTATACCGCAAGCGCGCGCCTTCAGGCGCATGTTGATGTCTTTGGTGACCAGCACGACATCCAGGTCGGTGCGCCGGGCCCGGACTTCGAGCAACTGGTTGATGATGATGTTGTCGTTGAGGTTTTCCGGCAGCAGCTTGTTCGGCTCGTTGCGCGGGGTCATCAGGATGGACAGGAACCCCTTGGGGCCACTCTTGTTGCGCTGGATCGGTACGCCCTGCTCGACATCGCTGGGCGAAGCGTCACCGAGGGTCTGGTCTATCAGGCGGATGGCTTGCCGGCATTCGGCGGCGATGCTCTGTTTGCCGGTCTTGAGCTTGTCGAGTTCCTCCAGCACCGTCATCGGGATGGCGACATGGTGCTCCTCGAAGTTCAGTAACGCGTTAGGGTCGTGAATCAGGACGTTGGTATCGAGCACATACAGGATTGGCTTGCTGGAGGAAGGGTTGCGTCCTTGGTCATCCATACTCGGTCACCTTATGTCGAAGCCACACGGCGTGGTCTGTTACGCCGCAGAGTGACTGCCGCTGTTCCCGTATCCGCGTTGTTACGGGCGGGAAGCGAACCTGGCTAGGTGGGCCTGGATGACGCCACCTGTGCTGCAGGAATCGGCTGTCTGGTTTCTTCATACCGCAAAAACCATGACCGTAAAAAGCATTTTTACGCATTTTTGAAGTTTATTTTTCCGATTGACGAAGAGGCCTTGGCGCCAGCGTCAGAGGGGACTACGCTCAAAAGTCATACCCTCTATTCGCGGTATCCATATTCCCGGCAATCCTCCCAGCCGATGCCGCTTTGCGCGGTATTGCGCAGCAACCATTCCACCGCCGGCTGCGCCTTGGGAAGGCTGTCATGAAACTGGATCACGCCCTTGCGCCACAACAGCATCAGGGTCAATACGCGCTGTGCGGACGCCTCTGCGCTCAATGCACCGTCATCCTGGGCATCGATGTCCCACAACGATACCCGCAACTGCTGGCGGGCCATGAACGCTTCGCCGTCAGCCCGGCGCTGGCCATAAGGAGGGCGGAACAGCGGCACATACTGCTCGGGCAGATCAGCCTGCACCCGCGCCTGGCTGCGCCGCAGCGAATCCTGCCAGTCGGTCCACTGCGCATGGGAGCGGTATTCCCACCCCTGGATACCCACGCACTGCCCGCCATAGAGCTGGCGCAAGGCATTTGCCGCCGCGCCATCACGGCGTTGCTGCAAACGGTTACCGAGCGTGAAGAACGTGCCTTCGAGCTTTTGCCGGCGCAGGTAATCGGTGAGTAGATCCGTACTGCCCCCCTCGGGCCCAGGCCCGCCGACAAAGGTCAGCAGGAACATGCGGTCGTTCAGTTCGTCACCCTTGCGCTCACGCGAAGACAACCGCTCGATTTCGCTGCTGGTCTGCGGCAGCAACGCCGCCTTGCGCAGTTGCTCGTCCAGGTAGCGGACATGGAACTGGTGGCTCGGTTCGATCCAGCCGGTATAGAACGCACCGACATCGGCAGCGAACGTCGCCGCTTGTGTACGCAACTCCGCCATGGACGTAACCGGGTAGCAGAATGATGCATCCTGCTCACAACTGCGCTGCGCCTGTTGATAACCCTCCCACAACCGCTGCCACATGCGCGCCCGAACCTGGCGCACCTTCTGCAGGTTGATCTGCCGCAGCCCCAGCCGGGCCGCCAGGCTTGCGTCATCCAGCAACTCGCTTTCGTGCAGCACTTGGGCGAACGACAGGATTTCTGCCCGAGAGGCCACATCGAACAGCGCCGGGCTGTCCAGCTGTTCGGGCCACAGGCTGCGGTCCAGGCTGACCTGAGGTGAAGGGGCGGCTTGCACGGCCAGGCTCAGCAGCCCGGCCAGCAAGGCAGAAGCAATGCGCACAGTGGAAGGCTCCGCAACGGCAAAACGCGAACTATAGCGCCTGCACCGACCATGGGCTGTGACTATCGTCGCCATAGTTTGGACTTGTACCGCCCACCCCGTAGAATCCTCGGCCAACGATGCCAGGAGCCGACCCGATGCTGACGGTGATTTCCCCCGCCAAGACCCTCGACTACGACACCCCGCCAGTGACCGAGCGTTTCACCCTGCCCCAGTACCTGGATGAATCCCAGGCCCTGATCCAGCAACTGCGCGAACTGTCGCCGGCGCAGATCAGCGAGCTGATGCACCTGTCCGACAAGCTCGCCGGCCTGAATGCGGCGCGCTTTGGCAGCTGGACCCCAGACTTCACCCCGGCCAATGCCAAGCAGGCGTTGCTGGCGTTCAAGGGTGACGTGTACACCGGCCTCGATGCCCAGAGCCTGAGTGAAGACGACTTCAGCTACGCTCAGGACCACCTGCGCATGCTCTCGGGCCTATATGGCCTGCTGCGCCCGCTCGACCTGATGCAGCCCTACCGCCTGGAGATGGGCACCAAGCTGGCCAACGCCCGCGGCAAGGACCTGTACGCCTTCTGGGGCACGCGCATCAGCGAATGGCTGAACCAGGCCCTGGCCGACCAAGGCGATGACGTGCTGTTGAACCTGGCCAGTAACGAGTATTTCAGTGCAGTGAAACGCAGTGCACTGAAGGCCCGGGTGATCAACGTCGACTTCAAGGACCAGAAAAACGGCCAGTACAAGATCATCAGCTTCTACGCCAAGAAAGCCCGCGGCATGATGAGCCGCTTCGTCATCCAGCAGCGCATCAGCACCCCGGATCAGCTCAAGCAGTTTGATGCTCAGGGGTACTACTACAGTGCCGAGCAGTCCAAGCCGGACCATTTGGTGTTCCTGCGCGATCACCCCTCGGAGTGACCCTGTAACACCCCCTTCACGGCCAAACCCGCTCTTACAGGTAATGCGCTACCCGTAGGAGCGGGTTCACCCGCGAAGGGGCCAGCAGCCCACACCCCCTCTCCGCCCTGCAACAGGGCACGCTGCAAACCGCCATAACGCCATTAATCCGACGCCAAAAATCCAGCACACCCACCTTTATCGCCAAACGACATAAGACCGTTCATACCTTTTTTGACGAATTCTGAAAAAATTTTTCAGATGCTGGCATAAAAATATCTCGCAACAGTTACGCCCTTGATACACGGGGGCGAAACACCCGCGTGCTATCAATTTGAAACTGTCCGCAACTGAATAAATATTTAGAAATCTTTCATTCGAGCGAAACCGGCTCCGGAACTTCTACCAAAGCCAATCGCTCATAGTGCCGTAACGATTGTCCTGCCTACGGGCTGTGAGAGATGACTTACAGATGACAACGGCGGGTATCCACTGCCCGCCATAAGAAATTCGACAGGTATCACGGAACCCTCCGAAGACCTTGTCCATGCAGGAGAGACGCGTCCCTTACAAATCGTCCTAGTGGTTGATTTCAAAGGATTTATTCACTTGAAAAAACAAGCACAGCAACGCGCCAAGTAGCGCATTGCAATAAAGACGGCTGCATTTCAGGGCACGTTTTTTAATGAATGGCTATTGAGTGCCAACTTTGAGCGCATAACTTTTTGCGTTCCGGATTTATTTTGCCTGCGCTCGGCGAAGTGTGCATTCGCCATGGATCCGTGCGCCCGAAAACTGTTGTTAATCAACCCAGCCCGGCTCTCTGCGGAGGCGTCGGCGTGATAAACACATGAGGTGATAGCGATGCGTATCAGCATCTTTGGTTTGGGTTATGTGGGTGCAGTCTGTGCAGGCTGCCTGACGGCGCGTGGCCATGAAGTGATCGGTGTGGACGTGTCCAGCACCAAGATCGACCTGATCAACCAGGGCAAGTCGCCCATCGTCGAACCTGGCCTGGAAGCACTGCTGCAACAGGGCATCGCCAATGGCCGCCTGCGCGGCACTACCGACTTCGCCGAAGCCATCCGTGCCAGCGATGTGTCGATGATCTGCGTGGGCACCCCCAGCAAGAAAAACGGCGACCTGGGCCTGGAGTACATCGAGTCCGTGTGCCGCGAAATCGGCTACGTGCTGCGTGACACCACCCGCCGTCACACCATCGTGGTGCGCAGCACCGTGCTGCCTGGCACCGTCAAGAACGTGGTCATCCCGATCCTGGAAGATTGCTCGGGCAAGAAGGCCGGTGTCGACTTCGGTGTGGCGGTCAACCCGGAATTCCTGCGTGAAAGCACCGCCATCAAGGACTACGACCAGCCACCGATGACGGTCATCGGCGAACTGGACAGCGCCAGCGGTGACATCCTCCAGGCCCTGTACGAAGAACTCGACGCCCCGGTCATCCGCAAGCCGATCGAAGTGGCCGAGATGATCAAGTACACCTGCAACGTATGGCACGCCACCAAGGTCACCTTCGCCAACGAAATCGGCAACATCGCCAAGGCGGTGGGCGTCGATGGCCGCGAGGTGATGGACGTGGTCTGCCAGGACAAGGTCCTCAACCTGTCCCAGTACTACATGCGCCCAGGTTTTGCCTTCGGCGGCTCTTGCCTGCCCAAGGACGTACGCGCCCTCACCTACCGCGCCGCCAGCCTCGATGTCCGTGCACCGCTGCTCGACTCGCTGATGCGCAGCAACGAATCTCAGGTGCAGAACGCCTTCGAGCTGATCGAAGCCCACGACAAGCGCAAGGTCGCCCTGCTGGGCCTGAGCTTCAAGGCCGGCACCGACGACCTGCGCGAAAGCCCGCTGGTGGAACTGGCCGAGCGCCTGATCGGCAAGGGCTACCAGCTGGACATCTACGACGAGAACGTCCAGTACGCCCGTGTTCACGGCGCCAACAAGGACTACATCGAGTCGAAGATCCCGCACGTGTCGTCGCTGCTCAACGCCAACTTGCAGCAGGTGATCGACAACGCCGACATCATCGTCCTCGGCAACCGTGACGAGCAGTTCCGTGCGCTGGCCTTGCAAGCGCCAGCCGGCAAGCAGGTGATCGACCTGGTCGGCTTCATGAACAAACCGACCAGCACTACCGCCCGTACCGAAGGCATCTGCTGGTAAGTGCCCGGCCGGGCAGCGATGAGGCACTCGACAAGAGCCGCCTCCTCGCTGCCCACCCTTTCCCGAATTCTCGACGGATGCTGAACATGCAAAGGCTCCAGACAGTGCTGTTGCAGTGCGCCGGGTGGCTGCTCTACATGAGCCTGCTCATGCTGATCGCCCTGGCCCTGCCAGCTGATATCTTCGACTCGCAGTCGAAGCACTTCATCTTCCTGGTCGGCGCAGTCGGCATCTGGCGCTACTCCATGGGCGCCACCCATTTCATCCGCGGCATGATCTTCCTCTACGGCGTGTACCCGTACCTGCGCCGCAAGGTGCAGAAAATGGGTAACGCCACCGACCCGTCGCATGTCTACCTGATGGTCACCAGCTTCCGTATCGAAGCGCTGACCACCGCCCAGGTGTACAGCTCGGTGATCCGCGAGGCGATCAACTGCGGCTTCCCCACCACCGTGGTCTGCTCGCTGGTGGAAATGTCCGATGAACTGCTGGTGAAGAGCCTGTGGGCCAAGTACAACCCGCCGGCCCACGTGAAGCTGGACATCGTGCGTATCGCCGGTACCGGCAAGCGCGATGGCCTGGCCTACGGCTTCCGCGCCATCTCGCGCATGCTGCCGGACGAGAACGCCGTGGTGGCGGTAATCGACGGTGACACCGTGCTGGCCGACGGCGTGGTACGCAAGACCGTGCCGTGGTTCAAGCTGTTCCCCAATGTGGGCGGCCTGACCACCAATGAATTCTGCGAAGTGCGTGGCGGCTACATCATGAGCGAGTGGCACAAGCTGCGCTTCGCCCAGCGCCACATCAACATGTGCTCGATGGCCCTGTCCAAGCGCGTGCTTACCATGACCGGGCGCATGTCGATGTTCCGCGCCAGTGTGGTGACCAACCCCGAGTTCATCGCCGACGTCGAAAGCGACTCGCTGATGCACTGGCGCCTGGGCCGCTTCAAGTTCCTTACCGGGGACGACAAGTCCAGCTGGTTCAGCCTGATGCGCCTGGGCTACGACACCTTCTACGTGCCGGACGCCGCCATCAACACGGTCGAGCATCCGCCGGAAAAAAGCTTCCTCAAGGCCAGCCGCAAGCTGATGTACCGCTGGTACGGCAACAACCTGCGGCAGAACTCACGGGCACTGGGCCTTGGCCTGCGCCGCCTGGGGCTGTTCACCAGCATCGTGTTGTTCGACCAGCGCGTGTCGATGTGGACCAGCCTGCTGGGCCTGACCGTGGCGGTGATCGCCAGCCTCAAGTTCGGCATGGCCTTCTTGCTGGTGTACCTGCTGTGGATCGGCATCACGCGCCTGATCCTCACCATCATGCTGCTGTGCTCAGGCCACAACGTAGGCCCAGCCTACCCGCTGATTCTCTATTACAACCAGATCATCGGCGCGCTGATGAAGATCTACGTGTTCTTCCGCCTCGACAAGCAGTCGTGGACGCGTCAGCCCACTGCCCTCAAGCGTGACCTCGCCAGCTTTCAACAATGGTTCAACACCTGGTCCTCGCGGACCATGACCTTCTCGGCTGCCAGCATCTTCGTTGCTGTGCTGTTCATGGTCGTGTGAGCCCAACCCGGATCGGATCTAACAGGAACAAACCACCATGAATACCGCCGTGAACGTCAATGTCGTGCATGAGTCCGAAGCCCAGCGCCAACACGCCCGGGTACGCATTCCCGCCAAGCTGCGGTTCCTGGACGCCCAGCGCCAGGTCCACGAAGTCAAGGTCGAAGACCTTTCTGCCGGCGGCCTGAGCTTCCACACCAAGCAACCGCAGTCGGTGGGCGATGTGCTGCGCGGGCGCCTGCAGTTCGTGGTCGACAACCTGGGCCTGTCGATGGACATCGAGTTCCAGGTGCGCTCGTACAACCCGGACAATGGCCGTATCGGTGCGCAGTTCCAGAACCTTGAACCTCGCGACATCGCCACGTTGCGGCACATCATCACCAGCCACCTGTCGGGTGAGCTGATCAGCATCGGCGACGTACTCAGCACCCTGCAGCGCGACAACTTCACCAAGGCGCGCAAGCAGAAGGACGGCGGGTCGGGCCTGAGCGCCTTCGGCCGTTTCAAGGCAGTCACCGTCACACTGGGCGTGTTCGTGGTCGGCGTTGCGGCCTTCGGCTTCGTCGCCAAATCGTTGTATGGCATGTATTTCGTCAGCCATGCCGAAGCCGGTGTGGTCGCAGTGCCGACCACCAACGTCACCATGCCGCGCGACGGTACCGTGAGCAGCCTGGTCGAAAGCGGTGGGCAGATCGCCAAGGGCGCGCCACTGGCCAGCTTCACCACCAGCATGCTGGACATGCTCAAGGGCAACCTTGAAGACGCACAGCTGGAGCCGGCGAAGATCGAGGAGCTGTTCGGCAAGCAACTGTCCGGCACCCTCACCAGCCCCTGCGATTGCGTGGTCGCGCGCCAGTTGGTGGACGACGGCCAGTACGCCGCCAAGGGCCAGCCGATCTTTCAGCTGATCCCACGCACCACCAACCCGATGGTCGAGGCGCGCTTCAGCTACCGCCAGTTCGACGAGGTCAAGCCAGGTACCCGGGTCAATTTCCAGGTGGCCGGCGAAGACGAAGTGCGCACCGGTCAGATCGTCAGCAGCGCCAGCCTCAACAGCGAAGACCTGTCCTCCGACATCCGCGTGCAGATCAAGCCAGACAGCGGCCTGCCCGCCGAACTGGCCGGCCGCCCGGCCTCGGTCAACAGCGACCGTGGCCCCTCGCTGAACTGGCTGATCGACAAAGCCGTGGCCCGTGGCCTGTGAGGGACGGACAATGATCTCTGATACCTACAAGGTCCGCGTGAACCTGGGATTGTGTGCACTGGCCGCCGCCATCACCCTGGCCGGCTGTGCCGGCCTGCCCGACCAGCGCCTGGCCAACGAGGCCATGAAGCGCGGTGACACGGCATTGGCCGAGCGCAACTACAAGGCGCTGGCCGACCTGGGCTACAGCGAAGCGCAAGTCGGCCTTGCGGACATCAAGGTGGCCACCCGCGACCCCTCGCAAATCAAGGAAGCCGAAGCCACCTATCGCGCTGCAGCCGCCACGTCCCCACGCGCCCAGGCGCGCCTTGGCCGCCTGCTGGTGGCCAAGCCGGACAGCACCCAGGCCGAGCGCGAAGAAGCAGAAACCCTGCTCAAGCAAGCGGCCAGTCAAGGCGAAAGCAACACCTTGATCCCACTGGCGATGCTCTACCTCAGCTACCCGCAGAGCTTCCCCAAGGTCAACGCGCAGCAGCAGATCGACCAGTGGCGCGCCGCCGGCAACCCGGAAGCGGGCCTGGCCCAGGTGCTGCTGTACCGCACCCAGGGCACCTATGACCAGCACCTGGGCGAAGTGGAAAAGATCTGCAAGGCGGCGCTCAACAGCACCGACATCTGCTACGTCGAACTGGCCACCGTGTACCAGAAACGCGGCCAGGCCGACCAGCAAGCCGCCCTGCTCGGCCAGCTGAAGGCCGCCTACGCCCGTGGCGCAGTGCCGGCCACCCGTGTTGACAGCGTGGCCCGCGTGCTGGCCGACCGTAGCCTTGGCCAGACCGACGAAAAAACCGCCAAGGACCTGCTCGAGCAAGTAGCCCCGGCCAACCCGGCGTCCTGGGTCAGCCTGGCACAGCTGGTATACGACTTCCCCGAACTGGGCGACACCGACCAGTTGATGGCCTACATCGACAAAGGCCGCGAAGCTGAACAGCCACGCGCCGAACTGCTGCTGGGCCGTCTGTACTACGAAGGCAAAACCCTGCCAGCCGACGCTCAAAAAGCCGAGCAGCACCTGCAAGCCGCTGCCGAAGCCGGTGAGATCAGCGCCCATTACTACCTGGGCCAGCTTTACCGCCGCGGCTACCTGGGCAATGTCGAGCCGCAGAAAGCCGTCGACCACCTGCTGGCCGCCGCCCGTGGCGGGCAGAACAGCGCCGACTATGCCTTGGCTCAGCTGTTCAGCGAGGGCCACGGCATCCGCCCGCAACCGGGCAACGCCTGGGTGTTCGCCCAGCTGTCGCAGGCCAACCCGACGCCGCAATCAGCCGAACTGCTGCAGCAGCTCGACCAGCAACTGACACCTGATCAGCGCAACCAGGCCCAGCAACTGCTGGACCAGGAAAAGCGTGCACGCGGCAGCCTGGCGCAGGGCGCGAATAGCACCCTGGCCCTCGAAGCCCTGCAAGACGACGAAAAAGAAGTAGACGGTGAGGACTCGCTATGACGCTCAATCCCTTCGTGAAAGCCGGCATCGGCCTGAGCTTCGCCCTGCTGTGGTCCTGCCCGACCCTGGCGGAAATGACCGCTGAAAAAAACTTCGGCCTGGACGTGAAAATCACCGGCCAGTCGGAAGACGACCGTGACCTGGGCACCCGCTCTGGCGGCGACGTCAACGGCCTGGGCCTGGATCTGCGCCCGTGGGTGTACGGCGAGCGCGGTAACTGGAGTGCCTACGCCATGGGCCAGGCAGTCGCTGCGACCGACACCATCGAAACCGACACCTTGCGCCAGAACGACGACGGCACCAGCACCGACACCGGCGACGACAGCCGTCAACCAGACAAAAGCTACCTGGCCATGCGCGAGTTCTGGGTCGGCTACAGCGGCCTTACCGCCTACCCAGGCGAGCAACTGCGCTTCGGTCGCCAGCGCCTGCGCAGCGACGATGGCATGTGGCGCGATACCAACATCGAAGCGCTGAACTGGACCTTCGACACCACGCTGCTCAAGGCCGACCTGGGCGTCGCCCAGCGTTTCAGCGAATACCGCACCGATCTCACCGAACTGGCGCCGGAAGACAAGGACCGCACCCACATCTACGGCAACGTCGCCACACAGTGGACCCCTGGCCACTGGGTTGGCCTGCGCGCTCACCACACACATGACAGCGGCAGCCTGAAGAACCCCGGCGAAACGGTCGACGCGCTGGACAAGACCCGCACTGGCGACCTTACCTGGCTGGGCCTGGAGGCCAACAGCGACGCCTACAACTGGCGCAACGACCACACCGTGAATTACTGGGGCAGCGTCACCTGGCTGACCGGTGACCGCGACAAGCTGAGCACCCAGCAGGTGGGTGACGACCAGGTCGCCACCGGCAAGCAGAGCGGTGACGTCAACGCCTGGGCAACCGACCTCGGTATCCGCCTGCGTCTGGACCCGCAATGGCAGGTCGGCGCCGCGTACGCCCGCGGTAGCGGCGGCGGCGGCGATGACGGTTCGAACAACTTCGAGCAGACCGGCCTGGAGAGCAACCGCTCCAACTTCACCGGCACCCGCTCGCGTGTGCACCGCTTCGGCGAAGCGTTCCGCGGCGAGCTGGGCAACCTGCAGGCCGCCACCCTGTTCGCTTCGTGGCAGCTGCGTGACGACTATGACGCGAGCCTGATCTACCACAAATTCTGGCGGGTCGATGGCAACCAGAACATCGGTTCCAGTGGCATCAACGCGGTGGTCAACGACAACGGCGTGAATCGCCCGCTGGTCGATGGCGAAAAAGACCTCGGCCAGGAAATGGACGTGGTCGTGACCAAGTACTTCAAGCAAGGCCTGCTGCCGGCTTCGATGAGCCAGGCCATCGACGAGCCGTCAGCCCTGGTGCGCCTGCGTGCCGGTGTATTCAAGCCGGGCGACGCCTACGGCAAGGAAGCGGACTCGTACATGCACCGCGCCTTCGTCGACGTCATCTGGCGCTTCTGAGGCCGGTAGGGGACTGACCGTGATGAACCTTCACCCGCACTTACGTCACAGCCTGTTGGCCAGTGCCTTGCTGCTGGCAAGCGGCCTGGCCACTGCCGCAGAGCCCCAGGTGATAGCCAAGGAGCTGCAGCAGGCCAAGACCTATACGGTGGCCAGCGCACCGATCGAGCCGCTGCAGATGGACCCGCCAAAGTTGCCCGACCTCACCGGTTTCACGGCCGAGGCGGTGCAGAAGAAAATCGACCGCCGCCACAAGGGCAAGGTCAGCCTGCGCCGTATGTTCCAGGAGGACACCCTCAAGGAGTTCGTTGGCGGCGACAACAAGGCCGCCGAGTGGGTGCAGCGCCAGCACGGCATCCCGCAGGCGATTTTCGTCGATGACGGCCATGTCGACCTGACCGAGCTGAGCAAGAAGGTACCCAAACAGTACTTCAGCGAAGTCGAGCCTGGGGTTTACCTGGCACGCCTGCCGATCGTGGTCGGGCAAAAGGGCATCCTCGAGATCGACGGCAAGGTCAAACAGCTGCGCCTGTCCCAGGAGGGCGGCGCTTTTCTGGTCAATGACGGCAAGCTGTTCGTAACCGACACCCAGGTGACCGGCTGGCGGGAAAAGGACAACGGCCCGGCGACCTTCCGCTCGCCCAAGGAATTCCGCCCGTTTCTGCTGTCGTGGGGCGGTACCGAGACCTATATCGTCAATACGAAGATGGCCAGCTTCGGCTACGCCAAGTCCAAGTCGTATGGCGTGAGCATCTCGCAGTACACGCCGAACATGGCCAAGCGCATGGGCCGCCCGGAGCCCACCGGCTGGATCATCGGTTCGGAGTTCAGCGACATGTGGTACGGCTTCTACTGCTACGAAACCCAGGACTTCGTGATCAAGGACAGCACCTACCGCGACAACATCGTCTACGGCATCGACCCGCACGACCGTTCGCATCGCCTGATCATCGCCGGCAACACGGTGTACGGCACCAAGAAGAAGCACGGCATCATCGTTTCGCGTGAGGTCAACGACAGCTGGATCATCAACAACAAGAGCTACGACAACAAGCTCTCGGGCGTGGTGATCGACCGTAACAGCGTCAACAACCTGGTGGCCTACAACGAGATCTACCGCAACCACACCGACGGCATCACCCTGTACGAAAGCGGCGACAACCTGATCTGGGGCAACAAGCTGGTCAACAACCGCCGCCACGGCATCCGCGTGCGTAACAGCGTGAACATCCGCCTGTACGAAAACGTCGCCATGGCCAACGGCCTGGTCGGCGTATACGGCCACATCAAGGACCTGTCCGACACCGACCGCGACATCGCCCTCGACCCGTTCGACACCAAGGTGTCGCTGATCGTGGTGGGTGGCGAGCTGTCGGCCAACGGCTCCGGCCCGCTGTCGATCGACTCGCCGCTGTCGGTCGAGCTGTACAAGGTGTCCATGCTCGCCCCGCGCAAGGCCAGCGGCATCAGCCTCAATGGTGTGCTGGGTGAGCGCCAGGACGAAATCCTCGACCTGCTGGTACGCCAGCAGAAGGCTGTGCTGATCGACCCGGTCGAACGCCAGACCGAAATGATCGATTAAGGAAGCCCAGACCATGACTCCACACCTGATGAAACTGCTGGGCCTGTCCGCCGCCCTTCTGGCAATCAGCCAGGGCGTGCGCGCCGAAGACGTCAAGGCCCCGACCTTCAACGCCGAGCCCTGCTGCCAGTTGTGCCCTGAAGCGCACGATGCCAGCCGCTACACCACCCGCTATCAGCAAAACTTCACCACGCTGGTGCAGGCCCAGGGCGACTGGCTGTTCCGCACCCGCGAAGACCTGCGCACCGAGTTCAACACCACCCCAGCCGGCTACAAACGCCTGCAGCAAGTGCACGACGCGTTCAAGAAACGTGGTGTGGAACTGGTGGTGGTGTACCAGCCGACCCGTGGCCTGGTGAACCGCAACATGCTCAACCCGGCCGAAAAAGCCGCGTTCGACTACCAGAAGGCCCTGGGCAACTACCAGGCCATGCTCAAGCGCTTCGCCAGCATGGGCTACAACGTGCCCGACCTGTCACCGCTGACCAACGAGCAACTGGCCGCCGCTGACCAGGGCAAGGACTTCTACTTCCGTGGCGACCAGCACTGGACGCCGTACGGGGCCGAGCGCGCGGCGAAGATCGTGGCCGACACCGTGCACAAGATGCCGGCCTTCGAAGGCATCCCGCGCAAGGAATTCGAGACGAAGAAGTCCGGGCGCATGGGCAAGACCGGCACCCTGCACAACGTTGCCGGCCAACTGTGCGGCACCAGCTACGCCGTCCAGTACATGGACCAGTTCGCCACCGAGCCGAAAGGCGCGAGCGGTGGCGACGACCTGTTCGGTGACAGCGGCAATGCGCAGATCACCCTGGTCGGTACCAGCCACAGCGGCAAGAACTACAACTTCTCGGGCTTCCTCGAGCAATACATCGGCGCCGACGTGCTCAACGTCGCTTTCCCAGGCGGTGGCCTGGAAGGGTCGATGATCCAGTACCTGGGCAGCGAGGAATTCCAGAAGAACCCGCCGAAGATCCTGATCTGGGAATTCTCCCCGCTGTACCGCCTGGACCAGGAAACCATCTGGCGGCAAATCCTTGGCCTGCTCGACGACGGCTGCGACGACCGCCCAGCCCTGATGAGCGCCAGCACCACCCTCAAGCCTGGCAAGAACGAGCTGATGGTCAACGGCAAGGGCGGCGTGATCAAAGACCTGATCAACCGCAACCTGCAGATGGACGTCAAGTTCGAAGACCCCTCGGTGAAGGTGTTGCAGGCCACCCTCTGGTACCTCAACGGCCGCCATGAGGACATCAAGCTGGAAAAACCGGAAACCTCCGACACCGACGGCCGCTTCGTCTTCCAGATGCGCGAAGACGAGGACTGGGCCAGCCAGAGCCTGCTGGCGTTCGAGGTACAAGGGCCGGAAAGCGGCACCCAGAAGGTCGAAGCCAAGCTCTGCAAACGCAACAACTTCGCCGTGCCTGCGCAGACCGCGCAGGCTGGCCAGTGAGGCGACCCATGACCATTTTCAAGCGAATTTCCAGCCCCGCCCTGCTCGCGTTGGCCTTGTTTGGTGGTGCCGCGCACGCCGCGCTGGTACCGCCGCAGGGTTACTACCAGGGGATCGAAAAGCTCAAGACCGGTGAGGGTAACTTCCGCTGCGAAGCGGCGCCCAAGCCATACACCGGCCCGCTGCAGTTTCGCAGCAAGTACGAAGGCTCGGACAAGGCACGGGCAACGCTCAACGCAGCCTCGGAAAAGGCCTTCCGCACGTCGACCGAAGACATCACCACGCTGGAGAAAGGCGTGAGCAAGATGGTCGGCCAGTACATGCGCGACGGCCGCCCGGCGCAACTCGACTGCACCCTGACCTGGCTGGGTACCTGGGCACGCGCCGGTGCATTGCTGTCCACCGACTACAACCATACCGGCAAGTCGATGCGCAAATGGGCGCTGGGCAGCATGAGCGGTTCATGGTTGCGGCTGAAATTCTCCAACTCGCAACCGCTGGCGGCACACCAGGCCGAGGCCGACCTGATCGAAAAATGGCTCAGCCGCCTGGCCGAGCAGACTGTGCGTGACTGGAGCGACCTGCCGCTGGAGAAGATCAACAACCACAGCTACTGGGCGGCCTGGTCGGTCATGGCTACCGCCGTCGCCACCGACCGTCGCGACCTGTTCGACTGGGCCGTGAAGGAATACAAGGTGGGCGCCAACCAGGTGGATGACCAAGGCTTCCTGCCCAACGAAATCAAGCGCAAGCAGCGCGCGCTGGCTTATCACAACTACGCCTTGCCGCCGCTGGCGATGATTGCCAGCTTCGCCCAGGCCAATGGCGTCGACCTGCGCGCCGAGAACAACTTCGCCTTGCAGCGCCTGGGTGAAGGCGTGCTGGCCGGCGCCCGCGATCCCAGCCACTTCAAGGCGCGCGCGGGCAAGAAACAGGACATGACCGACCTCAAGGTCGACAGCAAGTACTCCTGGCTCGAGCCCTGGTGTGCGCTGTACCACTGCGTCGGCGACACGCTTGAGCGCAAGCACGACATGCAGCCGTTCAACAGCTTCCGGCTGGGGGGCGATGTGACCCGGGTCTACGACCCGAGTGCAGAGAGCAAGAAATGAATTGACCCCCATTGCGGGGGCGGAACCTGTGGGAGCGGGCATGCCCGCGAAGAAGCCACCGCGGTGCATGGCAAGGGCTTCGCCCTTGTTCGCGGGCTTGCCCGCTCCCACAGGAATCTAAGTTGCCTTCCAGTCTTGCACTGGGGGGTTTGGGGGGCGCTTTGCCCTGGATGCTGTGAACAAATTAGGAGAACCGGGATGGTCTTCTCGTCCAACGTGTTCCTGTTCCTGTTCTTGCCGATCTTCCTCGGCCTGTACTACTTGAGCGGGCAACGTTATCGCAACCTGCTGCTGCTGGTCGCCAGCTACATCTTCTACGCCTGGTGGCGAGTGGACTTCCTGGCACTGTTCGCCGGCGTCACCCTGTGGAACTACTGGATCGGCCTGAAAGTCGGTGCCGCCGGTGTGCGCACCAAGCCGGCGCAGCGCTGGCTGCTGCTCGGCGTGGGTGTCGACCTGGCGATCCTCGGCTACTTCAAGTACGCCAACTTCGGTGTCGACAGCCTGAACGCGATCATGACGTCGTTTGGCCTGGAGCCATTCATTCTGACCCACGTGCTGCTGCCGATCGGTATCTCGTTCTACATCTTCGAGTCGATCAGCTACATCATCGACGTATACCGCGGTGACACCCCGGCTACCCGCAACCTGATCGACTTCGCAGCGTTCGTGGCGATTTTCCCGCACCTGATCGCAGGCCCCGTGCTGCGCTTCAAGGACCTGGTCGACCAGTTCAACAACCGCACCCACACGCTGGACAAGTTCTCCGAAGGCTGCACCCGCTTCATGCAGGGCTTCATCAAGAAAGTGTTCATCGCCGACACCCTGGCCGTGGTCGCCGACCACTGCTTCGCCCTGCAAAACCCCACCACGGGCGATGCCTGGCTCGGCGCCCTGGCCTACACCGCACAGCTGTACTTCGACTTCAGCGGCTACAGCGACATGGCCATCGGCCTGGGCCTGATGATGGGCTTCCGCTTCATGGAAAACTTCAAGCAGCCCTATATCAGCCAGTCGATCACCGAGTTCTGGCGGCGCTGGCATATCAGCCTGTCGACCTGGCTGCGCGACTACCTGTACATCACCTTGGGCGGTAACCGTAAAGGCACCTTCAATACCTACCGCAACCTGTTCCTGACCATGCTGCTGGGCGGCCTGTGGCACGGTGCAAACTTCACCTACATCATCTGGGGCGCCTGGCACGGCATGTGGCTGGCCATCGAGCGCGCGCTGGGCCTCGACACCAACCCGCAGCGCTTCAACCCGGTGAAGTGGGCCTTCACCTTCCTGCTGGTGGTGGTCGGCTGGGTGATCTTCCGCGCCGAAAACCTGCAGGTGGCAGCCCGCATGTACGGCGCCATGTTCAGCTTCGGCGACTGGCAGCTGTCGGAGCTCAACCGCGCCCAGCTCACCGGTCTGCAGGTGGCCACGCTGGTCATCGCCTACCTCACCCTGGCGTTCTTCGGCCTGCGCGACTTCTACCGCAATGCCAGGCCGACGCCGAAGGTGGCCCCGGTGCAGGTCAACGCTGACGGCTCGATCGGCCTGGACTGGACCCGGGTGATGACCCGCGCACTGATCCTGCTGCTGTTCGTCGCCTCGATCCTCAAGCTTTCGGCGCAAAGCTACTCGCCGTTCCTTTACTTCCAGTTCTGAGGTTGATGACCATGACCCGGACATTACGCATCACCTACTCCCTGTCGTTCCTCGGCCTGCTGGTCGGCATGGGCGCCTGGTCCACCGGTGGCCTGCAGAGTTTCCAGCGCACCGAGCAGATGACCCTGCTCAACGGCAAGCTGGCCAAGGCCGCCGAGACCCACTACGACGCCGAGTTCCCGGTCAAGCGCCTGGGCACCAACCTGTGGGCGGCCATGGACTTCAAACTGTTCAACGAAGGCCGCCCTGGTGTGGTACTGGGCCGCGACCAGTGGTTGTTCAGCGACGAGGAGTTCAAGCCCACCGCCGGTGCCGAGCAATTGATGCAGGAAAACCTGGCACTGATCCGTGGCGTACGCGACACCCTGCAGCAACACGGTAGCCAGCTGGTGCTGGCGATCGTGCCGGCCAAGGCACGGGTCTACGCCGAGTACCTGGGCAAAGAGCGGCCTGCCAGCCTGCATGACGACCTGTACAACCAGTTCCATGCCCAGGCACGCCAGGCCAACGTGTTCGCACCGGACCTGATGGCACCGATGGAGCAGGCCAAGGCCCGCGGCCAGGTGTTTCTGCGTACTGACACCCACTGGACGCCTATGGGGGCCGAAGTGGCGGCGCAGGCGCTGGCCGAAGCGGTCAGCCGCCAGAGCCTGCTCAACGGCGACCCACAAGCCTTCATCACCGAAGCCGGCAACACCGCCCCCTACAAGGGCGACCTGACCAACTTCCTGCCACTGGACCCCTTGTTCAGCAACCTGCTGCCGGCCCCGGACAACCTGCAGAAACGCACCACCCGGCCGGTCGATGCCGAGGGTGACGCCGGCGACGCGTTGTTCGCCGACAAGCAGATCCCGGTTGCACTGGTAGGCACCAGCTACAGCGCCAACCCGCACTGGAACTTCCTCGGCGCGCTGCAGCAGGCCCTGCGCAGTGACGTCGCCAACTACGCCGAAGACGGCCATGGCCCGCTGCTGCCGATGCTCAAGTACCTGCAAAGCGATGCCTTTAAAAACGCCGCACCACAAGTGGTGGTGTGGGAATTCCCCGAACGTTATCTGCCAATGAAAAACGACCTCAGCAGCTTCGATCCGCAGTGGATCGCGCAGCTGAAAAACTCCCGTAAATCCGAAGAAAACCTGGCCTTGTCGTCCACCCGGACAGACCACTGACTGATAGAGAGGAAACGCACATGACTACCAAAACTTCCATTGCCAAAGCCCTCACCCTCGCGGCCGGCCTTTCCCTTGCTTCGATGCAGGCCTTCGCCGGTGCCGACGCCGCACTGTATGGCCCAAGTGCGCCGAAAGGCTCGACCTTCGTACGCCTGTACAACGCGACCAGCGCACCCGCCGCCGCGTCGGTCGGCAACACCCAGATCAAACAGGTTGGCGCACAGGCCAGCAGCGATTTCAGCTTCCTGCCAGGCGGCGACTACACCGCCCAGGTCGGCGGCAAGAGCGTGCCGGTCAAGCTGGCCTCGGACAAGTACTACACCCTGGTCAACAGCAACAGCGGCAGCCCGAAGCTGATCGAAGAACCACCGTTCAAGAACAAGCAGAAAGCCCTGGTGCGCGTGCAGAACCTGAGCGACCAGCAACTGACCCTGAAAACCGCCGACGGCAAGACCGAAGTGGTCAAGCCGGTGGCCGCCAACGGCCGTGGCGAACGCGAAATCAACCCGGTCAAGGTCAACCTGGCGCTGTACCAAGGAGACAAGAAAGTGGGTGACGTGAAACCCGTCGCCCTGGAGCGCGGCGAAGCCGCAGTGCTGTACGTAACGGGTTCCGGCAACGCCTTGTCGCCGGTGTGGGTAACTCGCCCCGTGGCTAGCAACTGATTCCCCTGCCTCTCAACGACTATTGGAGAAACATGATGATCCCGGTAATTCTTTCTGGTGGTAGCGGTTCCCGTCTGTGGCCTCTGTCGCGCAAGCAGTTCCCCAAACAGTTCCTGGCCCTGACCGGTGAGCACACGCTGTTCCAGCAAACCATCGAGCGCCTGGTATTCGAGGGCATGGACACCCCGATCGTGGTCTGTAACAAGGACCACAAGTTCATCGTCCAGGAGCAACTGGCCGCACTGAAGCTGGAAACCCAAGGCATCCTGATGGAACCGTTCGGCCGCAACACCGCGCCGGCCGTGGCCATGGCTGCCATGAAGCTGGTCAACGAAGGCCGCGACGAGCTTATGCTGGTGCTGCCTGCCGATCATGTGATCGATGACCAGAAAGCCCTGCAACGTGCCTTGGCCTTGGCCACCGTGGCCGCCGAGCGTGGCGAGATGGTGCTGTTCGGCGTGCCGGCGACCAAGCCGGAAACCGGCTACGGCTACATCCGTTCCAGCCAGGATGCGCTGCTGCCCGAGGGCGTGGCGCGGGTTGCGCAGTTCGTCGAGAAGCCCGACGAAAAACGCGCGGCCGAGTTCGTCCAGGCCGGTGGTTACTTCTGGAACAGCGGTATGTTCCTGTTCCGCGCCAGCCGCTTCCTCGAAGAGCTGAAAAAGCACGACGGCGACATCTACGATACCTGCGTACTGGCCCTGGAGCGCAGCCAGGAAGACGGCGATGTGCTGAGCATCGACGAAGCCACCTTTGCCTGCTGCCCGGACAACTCCATTGACTATGCGGTGATGGAGAAAACCCAGCGTGCCTGCGTGGTGCCGATGTCGGCCGGCTGGAGCGATGTAGGCTGCTGGTCGTCGCTGTGGGAAGTGCACGAGAAAGACGACAACGGCAACGTCACCAAGGGCGACGTGGTGGTTCAAGACAGCCGCAACTGCATGATCCACGGCAACGGCAAACTGGTGTCGGTGATCGGCCTGGAGAACATCGTGGTGGTCGAGACCAAGGATGCCATGATGATTGCCCACAAGGACAAGGTCCAGGGCGTCAAGCAGATGGTCAAGACCCTCGACGAACAGGGCCGCACGGAAACCCAGAACCACCTGGAAGTGTATCGCCCGTGGGGCTCGTACGACTCGGTGGACATGGGCGGCCGCTTCCAGGTCAAGCACATCACCGTCAAGCCGGGCGCCAGCCTGTCGCTGCAGATGCACCATCACCGCGCCGAGCACTGGATCGTGGTATCCGGTACCGCCGAGGTGACCTGCGACGAGAACGTGTTCTTGCTGACCGAAAACCAGTCGACCTATATCCCCATCGCTTCGGTGCACCGTTTGCGCAACCCGGGCAAGATCCCGCTGGAGATCATCGAAGTGCAGTCCGGCAGCTACCTGGGCGAGGATGACATCGAGCGCTTCGAGGATGTGTATGGGCGCACGTCCACACCCATCGAGCGCGGCGTTTCGGTGAAGACCATCGCGCAGTAAATGCTGACTCGCCCCTGGGCTGACCAGGGGCGAACCTGCTTATTCAACGCTTGGGGCTATGACGTAGATGTCGAATGGGCCACCCACCACCCTGAAAGGTCGCTGCAAATCATCCTCCCCTTCAAATTCGAAGGATTCAGCCCTGATGCTTGTGGCAGTCATTTCGAGTTTCCGGATACGTCCGGATTTCGCATAGCCGCCATAGGTTGTGCCGCGCTTGTGAACAAGCGCCCGGTTCGCCTCACCCCCGATAACGACATCCCGCACGCCCTCCTGTAGTTCCAGATCGAAGTCAATGTAGACGTCCGCATCTTCGGCCTGCCCCTTGTACGCATACAACCACGCTGATTTTTCAGCGCTCCCGTAGTCCACGCCCTCGGAAACGAAATCCTCCTTTTGACCCGCAAGACTGATGACAGCCGTAACGTTGCCCTTGGCAGGCGTTTTTTTCATTTCTTGCACAGGTTTTTGCTCAACCGATGTGTCACTCATGGCCATGCTCCTTTTGAATAGGCATGGCGGAATCTAGAATGGATGTACCCTTTCCACTACTCGCAGTATTGCCAGGTCTGGCTTCTGGCATAGTTGCTCACCGGTTACCTGACCGCTGGGTTTTAGATAGGCTGTAGATATCCCTGCGCGCGAATGAGGCGATTACGCGATGCTGATCGGTGCCCTGCTGATCCTCACCTGGCTGGTGTTGTTGTTGCGTTACCCAGCCAAGGCTCTTCCCATCTCCCTGGCGGCCGTGTTTGGCCTGGGCCTGGTGGCCTTGTTCGTGGTCTGGCAAGACAGCCGCGAAAGCAGTCGATTGGCACGCCTGGACCTGCGCCTGACCTACGCCCCCGAACACTGTCCCGCCGACCGTGCCCTGCAGGTACGCATGAAGAACGGCAACGACGTGCCGCTGACCGAACTGCGCTGGCGCGTGGCAGCGTACGCACCGGGCGATACCGTAAACCTGGCCGAGAACACCTACAATGCACCGCGATACCGAGGGCCAGGTGAATTGCAGCCGGGGGCCGAGTGGCATGACTGCCTGCCATTGCCGCCGCTGCGTTCCGGCTATCGGCCGCAGACCCTGGAATTCCGGGCAGAGCACCTGCAAGGTACATTTGCCAATTGATGTGTTGCCTATGCCGGCCTCTTTGCGGGTCAACCCGCTCCTGCAGGGTGTAGGGGCAGGTTGACCCGCGAAGAGGCCGGCACAGGCAACAACCAATCCTCCATGACAACAGGCCCCTACCATGCCCACCGTCCTGATCACCGGTTGTTCCAGCGGCATCGGCCGCGCCCTGGCCGACGCCTTCCGCGATGCGGGCCACCATGTCTGGGCCACCGCCCGCAAGCCTGAGGATGTCGAGCAACTGAGTGCCGCCGGCTACACGGCCCGGCAGCTGGATGTAAACGACGGCGAGGCACTGGCCCGCCTGGCAGAGGAACTGCAAACCCTCGATATCCTGATCAACAACGCGGGTTACGGCGCCATGGGCCCACTGCTCGATGGTGGCGTCGACGCCCTGCGCCAGCAGTTCGAAACCAACGTCTTCGCCGTGGTCGGCGTTACCCGGGCGCTCTTCCCGCTGCTACGCCGCTCACGCGGCCTGGTGGTGAATATCGGCAGTGTATCGGGCGTGCTGGTCACGCCATTCGCCGGCGCGTACTGCGCCTCGAAGGCGGCTGTGCATGCCCTGAGCGATGCCTTGCGCCTGGAGTTGGCGCCGTTCGGTGTGCAGGTGATGGAAGTACAGCCGGGTGCAATTGCCTCGCAGTTCGCCAGCAATGCCCAGCGCCAGGCTGAGCAGGTGCTGGCGGTCGACTCGGCGTGGTGGCCTTTGCGTGAGCATGTGCAGGCGCGGGCGCGGGCATCGCAGGACAAGCCAACGTCGGCGGCGGTATTTGCCCAAGGCGTGCTGGCAGCAGTCGGCAAGTCGCCGGCGCCCGCAGTGGTACGTTTGGGGAATGGCAGTACAGCCTTGCCGCTGATGGCACGGTTGCTGCCGCGGCGGTTGCTGGACTGGGCGCTGCGCAAGCGCTTTGGCCTGCTGCGCCCACTCTGAGTGATCGCCTGCCTGTACCCGCGAAAGGGCCGGGCCTGCAGGCCAATTTTCACCCGCCGTTCACCGTTGCCGCCGCTACCGTATTCGCGGGTAAACCCGCTCCTACACAGATTGGTGGTGGACACATTTCGGTGGTTGGACACAGGCCGCCGTGTAGGAGCGGGTTCACCCGCGAAGAGGCCGGTGCAGCCTGCAAAGAATCAGGCCATGGAGCGCAGTGCCCCCCCTTCAAACTCTGTGCTTCCTCCCTAGCTGTGAGCATTCGGCAGTTGCTCGTCAAACGCCTGCCAGCCACCGCCCAGTGCCTTGTAAAGCCCCACCAGCGCCTGCGACACCGCCGCCGAGCTGTCGATCCATTGCTCCTCGCTGGCCAGCAGCGCGCCTTGCACCGTCAGCACATTGAGAAAGTCCACCGCCCCTTCCACATACTGGCGCTGGGCGGTTTCCAGGGCGATACGGTTTTGCCGCACGGCCTCGGCAAGGTGATCACGGCGCAACTGACTGGCGTTGTACAGGCGTAGCACATCGTCAATTTCATGCCAGGCCCCCAGCACCACCTTGCGATAGTTCAGCGCGGCTTCCTGCTGTTGCGCCTCGCGCAGCTCCAAGGTGCCCTTGAGCCGGCCGCCCTCGAAAATTGGCAGCGACATCTGTGGACCGAAGGCGAACCGGCGCGAATCCCAGCCACCGAAATCCGACAGCTGCATCGCCTGGAAACCGACACTGCCCGACAGGCGGATACTCGGGTAGAAATCCGCCTTGGCCACGCCAATACTGGCAGTGGCGGCATGCAGGCGGGCCTCGGCCTGGCGGATGTCCGGGCGGCGCTCGGCCAGTTCGGACGGCAAGCCGATGGCAAACTTCTGCTGCGGCGCAGGCAACTCGCCGCCTGGCAGCAATTCGGCCTGGAGGCTGCGCGGCGGCTCGGCAGCGAGCAGGCTGAGGGCATTGATCAGGTCATCACGCCGCGCTTCCAGGCTTGGCAGACGCGCTTCGATAGAAGCGACCTGGGCGCTGGCCTGGGCCACATCCAGACGCGTGGCAACGCCTTCGGCCTGGCGGTCCTGGGACAGCTTCAGGCTGTGCCGGGCGACCCTGAGGTTATCCTGCGTCACATCGAGGGTGTGCTGCACGGCACGCAGCTGGATGTAATTGCCGGCGGTTTCCGAAAGCAGTGCCAACAGCACACCGCGGCGGTCATTCTCGGCCACTTCGACCGTGGCATCGGCAGCCTCGACCTGACGCCGCACACGGCCCCACAGGTCCAGTTCCCAACCAGCCACCAGGTCGCCCTGCCAAAGGTTGAAGGCTTCTTTCCCGGCTTTGCCGGACGGATCGCTCAAGCCATCGGCGCTGTTACGAGCGCGGCTGTAACCGGCGTTCACGTCCACCGACGGTACTTCGTCGGCAGCCAAGGTACTGCGCAGGGCACGGCTTTGCAGCAGCCGCGCGCTGGCCATCTGCAGGTCGAGGTTGCGTTCGGCAACGCGCTGGATCAAAGCGCTCAGGCGGGCATCGTGGAACGTTTCCCACCAGCGCAGGTCAAGCGGTTCGGCCTGCGGCTGGCTGGCCGCCGCCTCGCCTTGCAGCGGCGCCCACTGCTGCGGGGCCTGGCTATCTGGGCGCAGGAAATCCGGGCCCAGGGTGCAACCGGTCAGCAGCACAGCCAGCAGCAAAGGGCTCAAGCGTAATCCCGGTTTCATCGCGCGCTTACCTCTTTGTCGTCCAGCTTGTCGCCACGCGTGTCGATGGTGGCTTCTACCGACATGCCCACACGCAGGCGGGTGAGCAGTGGCTGGCCATCATCGAGAACGATCTTGACCGGAATGCGTTGCACCACCTTGGTGAAGTTGCCGGTGGCGTTGTCTGGCTTGACCGCGGCGAAGGTTACGCCGGTAGCCGGGGCAATGCTTTGCACATGGCCTTGCAGGGTTTCGCCGGAGAAGGTGTCGACGCTGATGCGCACCGGCTGGCCCGGCTGTACGTGGGTCAGCTGGGTTTCCTGGAAGTTGCCGACCACATAAGCCTGCTGCAACGGCACCACCGACAACAGGCGGGCGCCCGGGTTGACGTAGGCCCCCACGCGCAGGGCGCGTTCGCCGACCATACCGTCCACCGGCGCTGTGATGCGGGTGTAGGACAGATCGAGCTGGGCCTTTTCCAGGCCTGCTTCGGCACGCTTGAGCTGGCCATCGGCGCTGGCCACTTGAGCCGTGAGGATGTCTACCTGCTTGCGCGCCGCCACCCGCGCAGCTTGAGCGTTGGCCAGGCGAGCACGGGCTTGATCGACAGCGCTGCGCGCCTGCTGTGCGTTCTGCACGGTACCCGCGCCCTGCTCGGCAAGGCGGCTGTAGCGGTTGACTTCATGGTCGGCGAACGCCGCTTCAGCCTGAGCCGCCTTCACTGCCGCTTCGGCCTGGGCAATCAGCGCGTCCTGGCGTTCAAGCGTGGCGCGGGCATCGGCGCTTTGTGCCTGGGCTACCAGCAACTGCGCCTGCGCAGCATCCAGCGCAGCCTGGTAGTCACGGGCGTCGATGGTCGCCAGCAACTGGCCAGCCGTGACCTGCTGATTGTCTTCCACCAGCACTTGCTTGATGAAACCGGCGACTTTGGGCGCGACCACGGTGTAGTCGGCGGTCACATAGGCGTCATTGGTACTCTGGCGGTGGTCACTGCCAAACATCCAGGGGCCGACGATGCCGGCCAGGACGGCCACGGCCAGCACCGAGCCGATGAAAAGGGTTTTGCGGTTGTTGGTCATTTCAATGGTTCTCGAAATCATCCAGGGCTCAAGCCACCGCACGCGGCGGATAGACCCGGGTAGGCACGAAAGGAATCAGGCAGATCAGGGCCACGGCGATACAGGCCAGCACCAGATAGAGGTCAGCCGAGGTCAATACCTGCGCCTGGTCGTGAATGCGCTTGGCCAGGCCGGCGGCGTTGCCGTCGACCAGCGGGGCGTTGCCCAGGCTGTCCACCAGGTGATTGGAATGGAAATGCCGGCGCAGGGTGCCAAGAACATCCAGCAGGCCACCGGCGATGACGGCGGCCAGGCCCTTGACGGTGTTGAACCAGCTGGAGGCGAACGGGCCCTCCTGCGGGGTCATGCCATTGGTGGACAGCATCAGCAACGGCAGCACTGCCATCGGTTGGCCGAACACCTGCAGCAGGTAGAACGGGTAGAAGTCGCCACGGATCCACTCGCTGGTCAGCAGGCTGCTGCCAACACAGGACACCGCCAGCATCGCCAGGCCAATGCCCAGCACCCAGCGGCAGTCCACTGCGCGGATGTTGCACAGTGCCGCCGTCAGCGGCAGGGCGATCAGTTGCGGCATGGCCACCAGCATCATCAACGGGCTGGTCTGCGCTGGGCGGTAGCCCTGGATCTGCGCAAGGTAGGCCGACGGGATGCTGCCCACACCCGAGAGCACGATCAGCACACCGGCCAGGGTCACCAAGGCGAAACTCAAGTTGCGCCGCTGCAACAAGCGCAACTGGAAAAACGGCAACGGCTCGGACCACTCGTTGTACATGAACAACACCAGCAACAGCAGGCCACCGCCCAGCAGCCAGCAGATTAGCGGCGAGTCGAACCAACCCCAGCGGTCGCCGAGCGACAGGCCCAGCACAGTGCAACTGATGGCGGGCAGGCCCAGCAGTACGCCCCGCCAGTCGAACTGTTTGAAACGCTCCAGGCGCAGCGGGTCCTGCGGCAGCCCCCAGCCTACGCAGACCATGGCCAGCAGCGAGGGCAGGATGATCTGCCAGAACGCCCATTGCCAGCCGACGTATTCGGTCCACAGCCCCGCCAGTGGCGTGCCGAGGTTGGGGCCAAAGGTGGCGGTCAGGGCGTAGCAGGCCAAGCCATAGACCTTGATACCTGGCGGCAAAAAGCGCAGGGCCACGCTCATCAACATCGGCGGCAACGCGCCAGCGGCAAAGCCCTGCAGTACACGCAGCAACATCAGGCTGTGCAGGTTGGGGGCGAACGGTTGCAGCAGGCCAAGCACGGCGAACAGACCAATAGCGCTCATGGTGAAGCGGCGCAGCGAGAAGGTCGTCGCCAGCCACGGTGCAAAGGCCATGGCCGAGACCGAAGCGGCGCTGTACACCGCCAGCAACCAGGCACCTTCGTCGGCACCGATGCCCAGGGCGCCGCGGATATCGGCCAGGGAAATCTTGGTTACCGACTCGTTGAGGCCGGCGCACAGCACAGCCAGCAATACACCGAACAACCCGACCACTACCTGCAGGCCGAACGCCGCCTGCACGGGCGCAGCCGGCGCGGGGGCGGCGGCAATGGCGGCAGACGGGGCGGACAGGGAACTCATGGGCAGACATCTCCGGCAACAAATTTGCGACTGGAGCAAGTCTAAAAAGGTCGAATGCTTACGAAAACTGACTTGTTGGCAGTTTTATATTGCGTCAAACGCAATCGGGCAACGGATGCGCACGTGCCATACGCCTCAAGGGTCCATCCTGCCGCACGCCTTCAACGTCTGCCGCAGCCAGCGATGGGCCGGGTCGTTATCGAACCGCGGGTGCCATGCCTGCATGACATTGACCTTTTCCAGTGGCACGGGGATCTCGAAGGACCTCAATGGCAGTTTCAGCCTGTTCACACTGTTCAGGATATTGGCGGGTATCGGCAAGATCAGGTCCGAGTCCGGCAGCGAAAACATCGCGGAGTGAAAACTCGTCGTGATCAGCGCTACCCGGCGCTCCACCTTGTAATTGGCCAGTGCCACGTCGATAGGCCCATTGGCACGGCCACGGCGTGACACGCTGATGTGCGGGTAGGCGGCGAAGCGCTCAGGGGTGATCTCGTCATCGAAAACCGGGTGCCCTTCACGCGCCAAGCCCACGAAGTAGGTGTTGAACAGGCTCTGAACCTTGATTTCGGGGCCCAGTTCAATGGCTGAACTGATGATCAAGTCGATTTGGCCATTGCGCAGCACCGCATCATCGTCGCCGCTGCCCTCCGGCACAAAACGCAGCACCGTATGCGGTGCCTGGGCCAGCATCATGCGCAACAACTGAGCGCCATACAGGGCGATGAACAGGTCATTGGTGCGGATGTTGAAGGCACGGTCCAGGTTCACCAGGTCGACATCGTCGCGACTGCGAAATACCTGCCCGGCCTGCTCCACCAGGCCATGCACCTGCTCGCGCAAGGCCAGCGCACGCGGCGTCGGCACCAGGCCACGGCCGGCCCGCACCAGGATCGGGTCACCCAGCGCTTCGCGGATACGCCCCAGGGTCCGGCTCATGGCGGCCGGGCTCAGGTTCATGCGTTGCGCCGCGCCAACCACGCTGCCCTCGTCGAGCAAGGCATCGAGGGCGACAAGCAGGTTCATGTCCGGAAGTTGCATGGCCGTTTTCCGTTACAGCTGTGGGAAATGTGATGGTATCAGGTTGATGGATTGCACCGGACGCAATGCGCTTGTGCGTGGTGGGCCATTTATTCAGGGAAAGGATTGGGTCAAGAATGATGCATGGCAGGTTCGGCCCTTTCGCGGGTAAACCCGCGCCTACGTTGGTCTACGCGAAGAGGCCGCCCCAGCCCCCCAAATACATCAAGGATCCCGCATGCCCAGCCCCGTCCTGATCGCCATCGACGCCTCCCCCGCATCTGCCGCCCTGCTTGCCCTCGCCCGCCGCTACTGCCGCCCGGGCGAGCACGAACTGCACGTGCTGCTGGCCATCGATTCGACCTTCGCGGTGCACGCGCAACCCGCGCCCTACACCGCCGAGGAACGGGAAGAATACCCCGCCGCCTGCGAAGAACAGCAGCATGCCGACCACGCCGTAGCCGAGGCCGTGCGCGAACTGCAGCAAGCCGGCTTCGCCAGCCAGGGCTGCATGGTGGCCGGGCTGCCAGTTGAAGCGATTGTCGCCAAGGCGCAGGCGCTGCGTTGCGAGCTGATCATCATGGGCCACCGTCACCTGTCGCGGCTGGGGCGGTTGCTCGACCCGTCGATCAGCGCGAAGGTGATTGATCGGGTCGAAGTGCCGGTGTTGGTGGGGGCGGCGAGTGCCTGAGTTGCGCGAGGTGTCGCCAAGCGGATCGGGCAGCGCGCGGGGTGCGCTCGATCGGCCTGGCGACGTATACCTCAAGGCGAACTCGGCTTCACCACCACCGTACAGGTCGTCCCCGCCGCCAGCAAAAACCCTTCCGGCACTTCATCGATGTGAATGCGCACCGGCACCCGCTGTGCCAGCCGCACCCAGTTGAAGGTCGGATTCACGTCGGCGATCAGCTCGCGGCTCTGTGGGTTGTCACGGTCGTAGATGCCGCGGGCAATGCTCTCCACATGCCCCTTGAGGCGCTCGCCGCTCATCATCTGCAATTCGGCCTGGTCCCCCACCTTCACATGCGGCAGCTTGGTCTCCTCGAAGAACCCGTAAACCCAGAACGAATTCTCGTCGACCACCGCCATCACTGCTTCGCCGGTACGCGCATAGTCGCCCTTGTGGATATTCAGGTTGGTCACGTAGCCGTCCACCGTGGCCACGATGTGGGTGCGCTTGAGGTTCAGTTCGGCAGCAGCCAGTTCGGCCAGGGCCTGCTGGTAGTCAGCCTGGGCGGAATTGGCGATGTTGCTGGCGTCGTCGCGGTTTTCCTTGGAGATCACCAGGTTGTCCATGTCGGCACGGCGCTTGGCATTGACCTTGCGCATTTCCCAGGTGGCCTTGCGCGAGGCGACCAGTGCCTTGGCCTGGTCGACGGCCAACTGGTAGTGCTCAGGGTCGATCTGGATCAGCAGGTCGCCCTTCTTCACCCGCTGGTTGTCCTTGACCGGTACATCCACCACGTAGCCGGGCACGTCGGCAGCGACGTTGATGATGTCGGCACGCACACGGCCATCACGGGTCCATGGCGTGGTCATGTAGTGCAGCCACAACTGGCGACCGATGGCCACGGCAGCGACCAGCACCAGCAGGGTGGCGATCAGGCTGAAGAACTTTTTCATCGAAGGATTCTCACCAGTAGACAGACAGCGCCATGGCGCCGAACAAGCAGACGAACAGGCTCAGGCGCAGCAGCGCCGGGTGCCAGAAGAAGCGGTAGCCATCATGGCTGGCAATGAACCGGTCCAGGCCCCAGGCCAGGCCCAGGGCAAACAGGAACATCAAGGTCATGGTGGGCATGTACACGCCATGGAAGGCGATCTCACGGGGCATGGTGCAATCCTTTCGCCGGTGCCAGTGGCGACTGTGGGTCCAGCAGGGAAGTACGGATGAAGTGCAGGTAGCTTTGCACGCGGCGCAACACCGAGGTGTCGAAGTGCCGGGCGAATGGCTCGTCGGTGGCCTGCACGCGTGCGATGGCGTGGTCCACTGCCACCAGTGCGCGCTCGTGGTTGCTGGCGCTGGGCTGCAGGAACAGCCGGGTCAGCGCACGGCCCATGACACGGATTGCCTGGCGCCAGGGCTGCGATTCGGCATAGGCCGGGTGCACCGGGGCGCGGGCTTGCTCCTTGCGCAGCTCGATGACGGCGTGGCCGATCTCCAGCACGGTGAACATCCAGCCCATCAGCTGGCTTTGCACCTGCGGCTTGCCGGCCGCCAGGCCATAGGCCTGGTGCAGCAGGTCGCGGGTGCGGCTTTCGAAGGCCGAGCCCAGGCCGCGCAGGCGGCCGCTGATGGCGAACAGCACCTGCTCGCGCAACGCCTGCTCCAGGCGGCTCCACAACCAGCGGCTGTTGGGCGGCAGGATGATCGCCCCGGCGGCGGCACAGACGAACATGCCGATCACCATGCCGATGTAGTCGTTGATGAAAGTGTACGGGTCATAAACGGTGAGGTTGTTCGGCACCGAACCAATCGCGAAGAACACCAGCAGGCCGATGCCGTAACCGGCGTAGGCAGGGCGCGACGAAAGAAACGCGCCCAGCACGAACACAGGCGCCAGCACCATGCACAGCAGCGGAAAACCGTCGATCCAGGGGAACACGAAGAAGGTTTCGAAGAAGCCGACAAAAGCGCCGATGGCCGTGCCGCAAGCCATCTGGAACGACATGCGCTTGGGGTTGGGCGACGCCGCCGAAAGGCATACGGTGACCGTGGCGATCAGGGTCATCATGGCGCCACTGGGCCAATCGCTGAGCAGCCAGTAACTGCCCAGCAGCAACAGCACTGCCGAGGCGCGCACACCGGCCGCCAGCGATACCAACCAGCTGGTCTGCGCCACGTAGGGCTCGTCCCACTGCTCGCGCTCGTGCTTGTGCGCGGCCAGCGAGGCATGGGTTTCGGCGTAGCTCAACATCTCGTCGACGAAGCGGTACAGCAGCTCGAACGCGGTGTGAAAATCGAGCAGGTCGGATTCGCTGGGGTCCGTTGCCAGGTACTCAGCCCGCAGCCCTCGCACCTGAGCCTGCAGGCCTTCCTTGTAGGCGGCCAGCTCCAGGGTCAGGCGCAGCGCATCGGCGTCAGTCAACGCCCGGCCCACATAGGGCTGCAGCAACTCCACAAGGGTGTTCAGGCCCGGTTCGATGGCACTGACGATCTGCAGCGGGCCACGGGCACGCAGGCGCTCCAGCAAGCGGTGCAAGGCATTGAAGCGGGTGGTGATGGCCATGAACTCGCTGTTCATGCGCACCAGCCGGCCACTGCGACGGCGCATGTGCGGGTCTTCGAAAGCGGTGACGTTGCGCAGGCTCTCAAGGCCCACGGCCTCTGCCACGAAGCGCACGTTGCTGCTCTCGAAGCGGTCCTTTTGACTGTCGCCACGCAGGGCCTCGACCACCACCCCGGCAAACACGCCAAAGCGCTGGTACAGGGCGTTGCGCATTGCGGCACTGGCCGACTGCGGCAGGATCGCGGCACTGACGAAGGTCGACACCAGAATACCCAGGGCGATTTCCAGCGCCCGCCATACCGCTGCCATGAACGCCTGGTCGGGGTGTTGCAGCACCGGCAGGCCGATCATCGCTGCGGTGTAGCCAGCCAGCACGAAACCATAGGCGCGGAAGGTGCGGTAGCGCATGGCACCGGCTGAGCACAGGCCCACCCACAGGGCCAGGCTGGGCAGAAACAGCTCGGTGTTCTGCGGGAAGATGGCGATCAGCGCCACCATCATCGCCGAGCCGGCCAGGGTGCCCAGCACCCGGTAGAAGCTCTTGGCGAACACATGCCCGCTTTGCGGCTGCATGACGATGAACACGGTGATCATGGCCGTGCGCGGTTGCGGCAGCTCCAGGCGCATGGCCAACCACAAGGTAATGAACGCGGCGGCCAGCACCTTGAAGATGTACACCCAGGTCACGCCGTCGGTGCGCGCCCAGGCAAAGAAGCCCCGGCGCCATTCCAGGCTTTGCAGCCAGCGCACGGGCAAACTGGAAGTGCTCATTCGGCGTTATCCGGCTTCTTGTCGAAAATGGCCAGGGTGGCCGGGGTCTTCGGCGCTGCCTGGCGTTCCTCTTTCGGCGCATCCTGACCGGCCTGCAGGCCACCACCCAGAGCGGTGACCAGCTCGGCATGGGCAATCAGGCGGGCGGCCTGCACCTGCTGCTGCACCTGCTGCTGGCGGAACAACAAAGTCTGCGCGTTGAGCACGTTCAGGTAGTCGGTAAGGCCGCGCTGGAACGCGACCATGGCGATGTCGTAGGTTTTCTGCGCGGCAGCAACCGATTCGGCGGCGAAGTGCGACTGTTCTTTCATCGACTCGCGGCGGATCAACTGGTCGGAGATGTTCTTCAGTGCACCAACCACGGTCTGGTTGTAGCGGGCCACCGCCACGTCATACCCCGCCGAGGCCACGCCCAGTTCTGAGCGCAGGCGCCCACCGTCAAAGATCGGCAAGCTGATGGCCGGGCCGACGTTGTAGTTGAACTTGCGCCCGGTCAGGAATTCCAGCGGGCCACCGCCGGTGGCCATGAAGCCCAGGCTGCCGACCAGGTCGACGTTGGGGAAGAAGCCGGCGTGAGCGACGTCGATGCCACGCGCCTGGGCAGCCACCTGCCAGCGGCTGGCAACCACATCAGGCCGCTGGCCAACCAGTTCGGCGGGCAGGTTCGAAGGCAGTTTCAGCGGCGCGGCCAAGGCCAGGACCGGGCGCTGCAACTGCGCGCCTTCCCCCGGCCCCTTGCCGGCCAGTGCGGCCAGCTGGTTGCGGGTCAGGGCAATTTCTTCGTCGAGGCTGTCGAGCTGGCGGTGGGTTTCCGGCAGCGGCGCTTCGGCCTGGCTGACTTCGAAATGGGTGCCGATACCGGCATCCAGGCGACGCTTGGCCAGGGCCAGGATCTGCTCCTGCTGTTCCAGTTCGGCCTTGACGATATCGCGCTGGGCAAAATGCAGGCTCAGCTGGATGTAGGCACGCACCACATTGTTCTGCAGTTCCAGCTGCGCCTGACGGGCTTCGGCCACGCTCATGTGCGCCTGGTCCACGGCCTGCTCGCTGGCATTGCGCTCGCGCCCCCACAGGTCAAGGGCGTAGCTGAAACCGATGGCGGCGTTGTTGTCCCAGGTGTTGGCACCCGACAACGCGCCGGGGCCATAAAACTGGTCTTCAGGCCAGTTGTGGCGCTTGAGCGTTGCCTGGCCGTTGGCCTGGAGCTTTTCCGCCGACTCGACCACACCGGCCATGGCCTTGGCTTCGCGCACCCGCGCCGCGGCCATGGCCAGGCTTGGGCTATCGGCCACGGCCAGGGTAACCCAGCGGTCCAGCTGTGGGTCACCATAGGCGTGCCACCACTGCTGGTCGGGCCAGTGAGCGTCGGTCGCGGCTTCGCGAATGGCCGCGTCGGTGGTCAAGGTATTGGCTTGCAGCGTCTTGCTTTGCGGGGCAATGCCCCAGGTTCCGATACAGCCGCTCAAGGTGAGGGCAAGGGCACAGGCACTGAACGCCTTGAGCGTTCTGATGATGCGACGCGGCACAGCTGCGATTTCCCGAGGAAGAGGTGAAGAGGCCGGGCAATTCTAGGGGGCAGCAGCACTGGCGATAAGCACAGATTCCTGCGAATCTTTGTTACCAAAACAGCGATAATCCGCCTTTGGTCGAAGGCAACTTTTTCTCTTTTCCAAGTTACTTCGTGACACAATTTTGTCCTCTACCTCGAGAGTGACCCATGGACACCCTGCAAAACATGCGTGCTTTCAGTTGCGTAGCCCAACTCGGCAGCTTCACTGCCGCTGCGGCGCAACTGGATACGACCACCGCGAACGTGTCGCGGGCAGTCTCCAATCTGGAAGCCCATCTGCAAACAAGGCTGCTCAACCGTACCACCCGCCGCATTGCGCTGACCGAAGCCGGCAAGCGCTACCTGATGCGTTGCGAACAGATTCTTACCTACGTCGAAGAAGCCGAGGCCGAAGCCAGCGACGCCCATGCGCGCCCGGCCGGGCAGTTGAAGGTGCATTCGATGACTGGGGTCGGCCAGCACTTCGTGGTCGATGCCATCGCCCGCTACCGCGAAACGCACCCGGACGTGACCTTCGATTTGACCATGGCCAACCGCGTGCCCGATCTGCTCGACGAGGGTTATGACGTCTCCATCGTGCTGGCCACCGAACTGCCCGACTCAGGGTTCGTTTCGCAGCGCCTGGGCATCACCTACAGCATTGTCTGTGCCTCGCCCGCCTACATCGCCCAGCATGGTGTGGCGCACAAGCCTGCCGACCTGCTCAAGCACGCCTGCCTGCGCATGGTCAGCCCGGTCATACCGCTGGAGAAATGGCTGTTCGATGGCCCGGAAGGCCAAGAGATGGTCAACATCACCAGTTCGCCGTTCATGGTGAATACCGCCGATGCCATGAAGACTGCGATCCGCAGTGGCATGGGCGTAGGCGTGCTGCCGATCTATTCGGCTATCGAGGGCCTGCGGGACGGTAGCCTGGTGCGGGTGCTGCCCGAGTATCGCCTGCAGGAGCTGAACCTGTATGCCATCTATCCATCGCGGCAGTATCTGGATGCCAAGATCAAGACCTGGGTCGAGTACCTGCGCAACTCGCTGCCAGAGATTCTTGCCGCGCATGAGGCAGACCTGAAAACCCACCAGGTGCTGATCGCCAACTAAAAAGCTGCTGCATTGCGGGGGCTGACAATGGTAGGTTGCTAACCATTGATTTCGCCTGTTCCGCCCCTTTCGCGGGCAAGCCCGTTCCTGCAAGGCACCGCGCCCCTGTAGGCGCGGGCTTGCCCGCGAAGAGGCCGGCACAGCCCCACCCCGCCTAGCAGAGAAGTTGCCCGATGAAAAAGACCGTCCTGGCCTTCAGCCGTATCACCCCGGCCATGGCCGAGCGCCTGCAGCAAGACTTCAACGTGATTCTGCCCAACCCCAAGCTCGGCGACATCAACGCCCAGTTCAACGAAGCCCTGCCTGAAGCCCATGGTCTGATCGGCGTTGGCCGCAAGCTCGGCAGGGCGCAGCTTGAAGGCGCGGCCAGGCTGGAGGTGGTGTCCAGCGTGTCGGTCGGCTATGACAACTACGACCTCGACTACTTCAACGAGCGCGGCATCGCCCTGACCAACACCCCCGACGTGCTGACCGAAAGCACCGCCGACCTGGGCTTCTCGCTGATCATGGGCTGCGCCCGGCGCACCGCCGAGCTGGATGCCTGGACCAAGGCCGGCAACTGGCAGGCTACCGTGGGCCCGGCCCACTTCGGCAGCGATGTACATGGCAAGACCCTGGGTATCGTCGGCATGGGCAACATTGGTGCAGCAGTGGCACGCCGTGGCCGCTTCGGCTTCAACATGCCGATCCTGTACAGCGGCAACAGCCGCAAGACTGCGCTGGAGCAGGAGCTGGGCGCGCAGTTCCGCAGCCTGGATCAGTTGCTGGCCGAAGCCGACTTCGTGGTCATCGTGGTGCCGTTGTCCGATGCCACCCGCAAACTGATCAGCAGCCGCGAGCTGAAGCTGATGAAGCCGAGTGCGTTCCTGATCAACATTGCCCGTGGGCCGGTGGTGGATGAGGCGGCGCTGATCGAGGCGCTGCAGAATGGCACCCTTCGCGGCGCGGGCCTGGACGTGTACGAGAAAGAGCCGCTGAGCGACTCGCCGCTGTTCAAGCTACCCAATGCGCTGACCCTGCCGCACATTGGTTCGGCTACTGCCGAAACCCGTGAGGCCATGGCCAACCGGGCGATCGACAACCTGCGTGCGGCGCTGCTGGGCGAGCGGCCGCGGGACCTGGTGAACCCGCAGGTGTGGAAGGGCTGACCGTTTTGGAGTGCCTGGGCCGGCCCCTTCGCGGGTAAACCCGTGCCTACAAAGGGTGTGCACTGCCCTGTAGGAGCGGGTTTACCCGCGAAAGGGCCGGCCCAGGCAACCCATCACCTATTTGGCTACCACAACACCCCCAGCCACCCTGGCCCGGGGCTTGCGAAACACCAGCACATTCCCCGCCATCACCGCCACCAAGCCGAGCAAGGCCGGCGCCGTCCATTGGTAACCCTCAGCCACCGCCGACACATTCAACGCCACCAACGGGAACAGCACCGTGCAGTAAGCTGCCCGCTCCGGGCCCAGGCGCCCGACCAACGTCAGGTAGGCAGTGAAGGCAATCACCGACCCCGGCACCACCAGGTACAGCAGCGAACCGATATAGCGCGCATTCCACTCCATGCTGAACGGCACGCCGCTGACCACACAGAACACCGCCAGCATCACCGCCCCATAGACCATGCCCCAGGCATTGGTGGTCATCGGCTTGAGGCCGGCTTTCTGCTGCATGCTCGACAGCAGGTTGCCGGCCGAGAAGCACAGCGTGCCGAACAGGGCCAAGCCAAGGCCGTACAGGGTTTCGCGGCTGGCTGCGTGATGCGACAGCTCCGGCCAGAACAGCAGGCCCAGGCCAAGCAAGCCCAAGGCACCCCCGCCAAGCACATTGCTGGCGATTTTCTGGCCGAAGAAAAGGCGAGCGTTAAGCGCGTTCCACAGTGTCGCGGTGGAGAACACCACCGCGATCAGGCCGCTGGCGATCCACTGGCTGGCGCTGAGGAAGCAGATGAAGTTGACGCAGAACAGGCACAGGCCCTGGGCCAGGCAGATCTGGTGGCCACGGCGGTTCATGGGTTGCAGCCGGCGGGTAAGCAACAGGAAAGCAAACAGGATCAGCCCGGCCAGGGCGAAGCGGTAGACGATCGACACCGGGATCGCGACCACGCCCAACTGGAGTTTCAGGGCGATCCAGGTGGTGCCCCAGATCAGGACGGTGAGCAGGTAGAGTGACAGGTTCATGGTGGCGGTTCCTTGGGCCTTTGGAAATCGGTGCCCGGCGCTTCGCGGGTAAACCCGCTCCTTCAGGGATCACCAGTGTTCTTTCGATCGGCCTCTGTCTGCTTGCACGAACTTGCGCTTTTCTTGCGCCGGTAGCTGTCACTCGATCCAGGGCGCAGTAGGATGGCAGGCAAGAGGACCCGCCAATGACGCCACTCACCCAGTTGCAAGTGTTCAACGCCATGCATGCCTCGCCCAACGCCAGGCTGGAGCTGAGCGCGCACCTGGGCGACGGACTGGCGGCAGCGTTGTGGAGCAACCGTGACGATGCGCGCGACTACCAGGCGCCTAGCCATCACACCCTGTCGTGCTACATCGCCGACGGCACCGGCACCTTCCGCCGCCAGCGCCCGGCCGACAAAGGTGCGCCCGACAAGCTGTGCGTGATGCCGGCCGGGCAGGAATCGAACTGGGTCGTCAATGGCGCGATCCGCCTGGCACACCTGTATATCAGCGAGGCGCAGTTCGCCCTGGGCTGTGTACGCCTGCTCGACCGGGAACCGCGCGAGCTGCAACTGCAGGAAGCGACCTTTCTGGACGACCCGCAGCAGGCTGCCCGCTTCCATCAATTGATCCAGCTGGACTGGGACGAGCCCGGCGAGCGCCTGCTGGCCAGCAGCCTGGCGCACGAGATCGTTGACCATGCGCTGCTCAGCCAGGTCGGGTTGCGCCAAGGCCTGCGCCTGAAAGGCGGGCTGGCGCCAAACCTGCGCCGACAGCTGGTCGACTACCTCGAGGCACACCTGGACCAGCCCATCACCCTGGAAGAGCTGGCGCTGCGCTGCAATCTGTCCGAATACCACTTTGCGCGCATGTTCCGCGCCAGTTTCGGGCTCCCGCCGCACCAGTATCTGCTGGCCCGGCGGCTGCACCGGGCGTGCCAGTTGTTGCGGCTGGGAGTAATGCCGCTGGGGGAGATTGCCTTGTTGTGCGGGTTTGCCAGTGCCAGCCATTTCAGCAACCGGTTTCGCCAAGCCCTGGGGGCAACACCTGGCGAATACCGCAAGGCCTTTTTCATCTGAAACCGGGGCCGCTCTGCGGCCCCATTTGCCTAGAACTCGAAGGTGCTCGACAAACTGACCTGCCGCGCATCGCCAATCGCCACAAAGTACTGGTTCACCGCCGAGCTGTAATACACCTTGTCGAACAGGTTCTTCACGTTCAGTTGCAGGCGCACGTTGTGTTCGTCGAGTTTGGTTTCATAAGTGGCAAACGCATCGGCAACGGTATAGCTCGGCAGGTCGAAGGTATTGGTCGCGTTACCCGAACGCTCACCCACATAACGGGCGCCGGCACCGAAGCGCAGCCGGTCACCCCCGAACAGGCTGCCAAAGTCATACACCGCCGACAGCGAGCCGCTGTGCCGGGCCACGTTCTGCAGGCGATTGCCCTCAAGATCAGGGTCCTTGGTGACCTTGGCATCGGTCAGTGCATAGCTGCCGATCAGGCTCCAGCGCTCGCTGATCTGGCCGGTCACGTCGAGTTCCACACCGCGTGAACTGACCTCACCCGCATTGCTGTAGACCGTCTCGCTTGTGACGGCGTCAAAGTTCGAGACCAGTACATTGCGCTTGGTGATATCGAACAATGCCAGGGTGCCTGTGATGCGGCCTGGCATGTCGAGCTTGGCGCCCAGCTCCCACGACTTGCCCTCCTCAGGTGCCACCGAGGCGTCGAGCACGACATTGCCGGTCAGCGGCGCGATGGTCGAGTTGGGCTTGAACGACTCGCTGTAGCTGCCATAGAACGAGAGCTGGTCGTCGACTTTGTAAACGATACCGGCGTGGGGTACCCAAGCCTGGCCACTGATGTCGGTATTGGCCTTGAACGGGCGACCGCGGCCAGCGTACTGGTCGTACTGCTGGAAACGCGCACCTGCTACAAGGATCCAGTGCTCATCGAGGTGCAGCGCGTCCTGCACGAACAGCGCATCGGTGCGCAGCTTGTCGGTCTGGTCACTGTCGCTGGCTCGCACGTTGGTGCCCTCCACTTCCTGTCCGTAGACCGGGTCCAGATAACTGAACGTGGACTGTGGCGTCTGGCGAATCAGGTCACCGCGAAAGATCTTGCGGTCTTCATGGTCGATGCCGAACAGCAGGTCATGCTGCATCCCCGCCAGCTCGACATTGCCATTGAGACTCAGGGTCACGAACTGGTCACGGCTCATGGCGTTGTGGGTGCCGTCGATGCTGCGTGTCAGCGTGCCTTGGGTTTCGTTGACGCCGGTCACGCGAACCTGGCTGGCATCGTAGGTCTCACGATTGAAGCTGTAGCCGAAGTGCAGCTTCCAGTCATCGGCCAGCTGATGGTCGACTTCCAGGCGATACAGGTCGGAGCGCCCTTCCATGTCGTTGAACGGCTCGTCCAGGCGGCGCGTGGCAGGGATGTTCAGCGGGTGGCCGTTGTTGCCGAACGCGGTGCCACGGTCGAACGGATAGAGAAATTCACGGTGCTCGTAAGCCAGCACCACCTGGGTGTCTTCGCCCAGCCAAGCCAGCGACGGTGCCACCAGCGATTCGCGGTGCACACCGTAGTTGCGCCAGTAGTCCTCGTCTTCGTGGTCGACGACCAGGCGGTAGGCGAAGTTGCTGTCACCCAGTGCGCCCGTGCTGTCGAGCCCGCCACCGCTGCCGTTCTTGCCGCTGCCATAGGTCGAGCCGCGCACCGTCAGGGCGTTGTACTGCTGCAACTGCGGACGCTTGCTGACCACGTTGATGACCCCACCCGGGTCCTGGATACCGTACAGCAGCGAGGCAGGCCCCTTGAGCACTTCAACCCGCTCGGTGCTGGCGTTGAGGTTGCGGCCCTGCACCACGGGCATGCCATCGCGCATGATCGAGCCGTCGCGGTTGTCGCCAAAGCCACGTTTCATCACCGTGTCGGATGTGCCGCCGAAGTTGTTGCCCTGGGTAATGCCGCTGACGTTGGCCAGGGCATCATCGAGGTTGCGCGGGGCCTGGTCGCGGATAACCTGGGCCGGTACCACGTTGACTGCCTGAGGGATGTCCTGGTTCGGGCCCTGTCCGCGCATGATCGAAGCGCTGGCCGGGGGCTGGTAGCTGTAGTCGTCCAGTTGCGAGGTCACGGTGGTGGCCTGCAGGTTGAGGGCACCGGAGGTGTCTGCAGGTTCGAGGGTCAGGGTACGTGCGTCGACGCGGCGCCAGGCCAGCCCAGCGTTGCCCAGCAGTTGTTGCAGCGCCTGCTCGGCGCTGAACCGACCCTTCAGCGCTGGCGCTTGCACGCCCGACAGCTCGAGGGTGTAGACCACGCTCTGGCCAGTGGTGCGGCTGAAGGCGTTCAGGGCCTGGGCCAAGGGTTGGGCCGGCTGGGCGAAGGCATAGGCCTGCAGCTGCTCGGCCGCGGTTGCCAGGGGGGCGACAGCGAAGGCCGGGAGCGCAGCAAGGCCGAACCAGAGAGGGACGCAACGCGGGGAGAACTTCATGGACGCTGACCTGTGAGGGGGTGATTATTGCGAATCAATCGCACTTTCACTCATTACACGGATGCCACGTGCTGTTACCTCACCTTGCCTGGAAATATTTTTTGCTGTGCCGGCCTCTTCGCGGGTGAACCCGCTCCTACAGGGGGGCGCGCAACGCTGTAGGGGCGGGGTTACCCGTGAAGAGGCCGGCACAGGCAACTACCGAATCAGGGTCAAACGCCCCAACACGGTCTGCCGTGAAAAACCCATCACCTTGCCCAGCGAATCCAGCGCCAGCAGCGGCTCGGCCACCGGGAAGCTGCCGCTGACCTTGCGCTGCCCCAGGTCACCATCGAGCAACAGGATACGCCCCGGGTAATATCGCCCAAGGTCTTCGATCACCTGCGCCAGCGGCACCTGGTAATAGTTCAGCCACCCCTGGCGCCAGGCCAGGCGGTTTTCGCTGTCCACCGCCAGGGTGTCGCCTACCCTGCCTGCGCGGTAGGTCAGCTGCTGGTTGGCAGTCAGTTCTCGCGCCACAGTGCCCTGCGCGGGGCTGACGCCCACACGCCCGCTGCGCACCGTCACCTGGGCACCCTCGCCTTGCTCACGCACCTCGAACTGGGTGCCGAGCACCCGCACTTCGCCGCCGGCAGCTTCCACCAGGAACGGCTCACCGGTATGGGTAACCTCGAAGAACGCCGCGCCATGCAGCAACCGCACACGGCGCTCACCCTGGGCGAAATCGACCGCAATGGCGCTACCGGCATCAAGCGTCACCTGTGACTGGTCGGCCAAGGTCACCTGGCGAATCTGCCCGGCACTGCTGTAGTCCGCCTGCAGGTCCTGCAACCAGTACCCCGGGTGCCAACCACCAGCGACGCCCACGGCCAGCACCAGGCAGGCTGCCATCGCCAGCCCTGCCACCCGCCGCCACCCGCCACGAGCCGGTGGTCTGGCCATGGCATCGAGGTAGCGCTGCAGGGCGTCCTGCTCTTCGTCCGCCAGCCGCGCCGCCGGGGCGGCGCTTTTCTGCCACAGCACCTGGGCCTGGTCGTAGGCTGCGCGGTGTGCGGGTTCGGCCAGCAGCCAGCGCTTGAATGCCGCCCCTTCGGCTTGCCCGGGTTGCTCGTTGATCCGGTTGAACCATTGCAGGGCAGCCTGAAACTGCGCTTCGGTGATCGGCGGTAAACGGCTCATCGACGGGCGCTCCCTGGCCGGCGTGGGGTGGACGCGGGCTCGGCAACACTCGCCTTGCACGCTTCGAGGGCGCGCATCATATGCTTTTCCACAGCGCTCTGTGACAGCTGCATGGCTTTGGCGATCTCGCTGTACTTGCAGCCGTGAATGCGGTTGAGCAGGAAGATCTGCCGGGTGCGTTCGGGCAAGGCACGCAAGGTGGCCTCGATACGCTGCAAGTCGTGATCGACCTCCACGGCCTGCTCAGGGGCCTGGGCCAGGCTCGCCTCGCTCACCGGCACAGCCGCTTCGGCCACGCGTTCGCGGCTACTCTCGCTGCGCAGGTGGTCTATGGCCAGGTTGCCCGCGCAACGCAGCAGGTAAGTGTCCAGCGCCTCGACCTTGACCTCGGGGCGACGCCAGAAACGCAGGAACAGCTCTTGGACCAGGTCCGAAGCGGTGACGCGGCAGCCGACCCGACGGCTTACCAACGCCTCCATACGCGCACGCTGGGCCTGGAACACCTGGACGAAACGCGCACGCGCGCCTGCGCTGTCAGCGTCAGGTTCGATGATATCCCTCGGCTCGCTCACAGGGATCACGCAGCAGATACGGCCAGCAGGGGGCCCAGCACCACGCTGACGGCAGCCAGACCCAGGAGCAGACGAGGCTGGTAGGGCAGGCCGAACACCCACAGTGTTACCCCGGCCATCATCACTGCGGTCCACTCCACCAGGCCGAGGGCCCAGCCACGCTGGTGCACGCTGAGCACCAGCGACAGTATCAGCAGCAGCCAACCTGCGACACGCAACAGGTGCAAGTGGCGCGGGCGCGGCTTGCGCCCGAGCAAATCGCTGAAATGCTTTTCCATCGCCAGGCACAGGGCAACGAAGCCTGCAAAAGCGATCAGTGCGTTACCCAGCATCAGCTCGCCCCCACCGTTTCAATGCTTGGCTTTTTTGTCGCACGCGCCGCGCGCTTGGCTACGGGGGTTGGGCTGGCCAGCATCTTGTGGGCCAGCCAGGCCAGAAACAGGCCAGTCCCCAGGGCTGTCAGATCGAAGCCGGCCATGGCCCAGTCCCCCTCCAGTACCGAATGGTTCAAGCCCCGGTCAGTCGTCAGGCCATTGAGCAACGGCAGCAGCGCGAAGGCCAGCGCGCCCAGCGCCAGTTGCTCGCCCCAGGCCTTGCGCCCGCTACGCAGCACGGCGTGCACCAGCGACAGGCCCCAGGCGATGAAGAAAGCATGGACCTCCCAGTCGGCCCGGCCTTCGACAGCCATGGGCACCAGGCGGTTGGCCCAGAAGAAGCTCGCCACCGCCAGCAACAAGCCACTCATGCTGGCCATATTGAGCACTTCGACCAGGCGCAGCTCCCCTGGCACAGCTCCGCTCTTGGCGTGCTTGAGCTGGCGCTTGCCCAACCACATCACCAACCCGGTACCAATCACCGCCGTACCGGCCACACCAAAGAAGAAATACAGCCAGCGCAGCCAAGGCCCGGCAAAGTTACCCATGTGCAGGCCGGCGAAACTGAAGGCGGTCATCATTAAACCGCTCTCCGGCTTGCCCTGGCTCAACAGCGCACCACTGGCCCCATCGAATGTCCAGTTGGCGCTACGCCGATAAGCCACGTGGTCGGCTGCCGATTGGGTGAAAGTAACGCGGGCATTGCTGTCGCCCGGGTTCTGCACCTGGATGCTGCCAACACGCGCCCCCGGCTGCAGCGCCTGCACCTTGGCGTACAGGCTCGGCAACGCTACCAGCGGCGTGGCCACCTGGGCCGCCTTGGGCGCATCGTTGCGGCCAAACAGGTCGTTGAAGTACTTGTCGGTGTCATTGCCGTAGCTGGCCATGATGCCCGCCGGCATCACCATGTACATGAACAGCACCAGGCTGCTGTAGCTGATCATCAGGTGGAACGGCAGCACCAGCACGCCGATGGCATTGTGCCCGTCCAGCCAGGAACGCTGCCCCTTGCCAGGGCGGAAGGTGAAGAACTCCTTGAAGATCTTCTTGTGGGTAATGATGCCGGTGACCAACCCCAGCAGCATGATGAAAGCGCAGAACGTCGAGAGCCAACGGCCAACCGGGTAAGGCATCTGAAGCTGGAAGTGGAAGCGGTAGAAGAACTCACCACCGCGGCTGTCACGTGCGTCCACCGGCTGGCCGGTCTGGGTATCGAGGGTTTTCCTGACAAAGCCACGCGGGCCGCCACTGGGGTCGCGGTAGCCCACACTCAAGGCGGCCTCCCGTTCGTTCGGCATGCGAATGAACCAGGTACTCGAATGCCCTGCATTGTCCTGCAGGTAACGTTGAGCTACCGCCAGGCTATTGATCGGGTCCAGGGCATGGCTGCGCACTTCAGGCTGTGACCAATGAGTGATTTCTTCCTTGAAGTACGACAGCGTGCCGGTAAGGAAGATGGCGAACAACAGCCAGCCGAAGATCAGGCCGGTCCAGGTGTGCAGCCAGGCCATGGCCTGGCGGAAGCCTTCTTTCATGCGTTTTTCATCCAGTAGGCAACGCCGCTGATCACGCCCAGCAGCAGGCTCGGCGCCAATACGCCCAACCAGGCACGCCAGGCGCTGCGGCAGGCGAAACACCAGATGAACGCCAGCAGGTAGAAGACGAACGACAGCAGCAGGCCGGTGAGCGTGGCATCGACCTTGGGCAGTGGCGCCAGCAAGGCAATACAGACGCTCGCGAGGGACGCCAGCAGATAGCCGCCCAGCAGCGCGGCCAGGCTACGGGATGTCACGGCCAGGCGATAGCTGAGCGGGAGGCCGGCGGTTTTGCGCGTCATGGCGAGGTCCGGGCGTTCTTGGGGCTGCAATAATAATGATTTCAATTCTCATAAGCAAAGCCCAGCCCCCGCTACCCATTTGGCCGTACGCGCCACGCGTCACGGTAAGCCCATTTGCAACAAGAAATTTATTTTCAAAAAGGGCTTGAATTCATTCCGCAGTTGCCTGACCTTAGAGTCAAGAGGCGCAGAAATTCCAAGGGTCTCAAGGGCCTAGGCGCGTCTCCATGCGAGCAAGCTGAATAAGGATTGAATCATGCAAATCCAGGTCAACAGCAGCAACGATTTCGACGGTAACGCCCGGCTCGACCAGTGGGTCCGCAGCACACTGCAGAACTCGCTGGAACGTTACGAAGAAGACCTCACCCGCATCGAGGTTCACCTGCGCGACGAGAACGGCGTCAAGCCCGGACCGCATGACAAACGCTGCCAGATGGAGGCTCGCCCGAAAGGCCACCAACCGATTTCCGTGACCCACACCGCCAGTTCGCTGGACCAGGCAGTCGACGGTGCCGCCACCAAGCTCAATCACGCGCTGGAGCACTTCTACGGCAAGCTGCGCAGCAAGCGCGGCGTCTTGGAACTGAGTGACCCGGACGCCTGATCGGCAATGCAAAACGCCCGGCCTTGAGCCGGGCGTTTTCGTTTGTGCCGATCAATGGCGCTGAACCAACGTGCGAACGTCCCGGTCAACCTCTGCATTCACTCAACGCAGAAGCAAGACCATGAACAACCCATTCGAACGAATCAGTGCTGCATTCGCCCCCGAATACCGGGTGAACCTGAGCATTGCAAACCTCGACGGCAGTATCATGCTGACCCTGTCCGAAGACGCCGGCGTGGTCGCCAAGCGCCTCATCACCCCGGCCCAACGCAACGACCCGGTGCGCCTGCAACGGGTGATCGACAGCATCCGCCTGGGCCTTGCGATCGAACTCAGCCAGAACCCCCTGCAAGTGCTGGCCGCGCTGACCCGTGACGCCCGCCACGAGCCGCGCCATTTCATTGCCAACTGAGGGCTACTTGCCCTCCTCCACTGCCTTGCCGTTGGCGTCCAGCACCTTGGTCGAGGGGTAGCGGTACGAAGCGTAGCGCACCACCAGGATCGAGAACGCCAGCAACAGGATGCCGCCGCACAGGTACAACAGCCCTTCATCGGGTGCCTTGTGGTGCGAAACATCGCCGATCAGCAGGCGAGTGAGCGCGGTGATTGCCACGTACAGCAGGAAGCGGATCGGCATGTGGTTGGTCTTGAAGTAGATCCCCACCATCGCCCCCAGCTCCAGGTAGATGAACAACAGCAGGATGTCATCGACACTGATCCCGCCCTTGCCCAGCATGTCCAGGAACGTCACCACCGCCGCGTAGGCGGTGATCGCGCCAATGCCGAACAGCGCCAGGTAATGGAACGCCTCGACGCACAGGTTGCCCAGCGAGTCGGCCGAGCCGTGCAGGCCCTTGCGCAGTTTTTCTGCCCATTTGATGTTCACGATGTTCCATTCCCCGATACGTCTTTAAGGATGATGCGTCGCTGATGTGACGCTTGTGCCATGCAGTTAAAGGGCCAAGCCCCTGTCTTGGAAGGCGACCGATTGCCGCAAGACACCTTGAGGCGTGGCGCATTGCAAAAAAGCACGCCGTGCTTGGGGAAAAATCAGATTTAACCCCTTCCTTGTAGGGCATTTCCCAAAGATACTCCCTGCCATTGTGGCGTTCGGGCATGCGCACTAGTCTGGGGTCGTCGCTGCCAATCAGCGACCGGCTTTGACAGGCCGCCCTGAACTAACCACATGGCTTTGCCTTTATGGCAGCTGTCATGGGGCACCTCGTGTGCGCCGGCTTTTGGTTCTGTTCACCGGTCTGTCAACCCATGTACAGCTGCCGCCTCATTGTTTGACAGCAGGAGGTGGTGGCCCCAACTTTGAACAGGCCTTCACCATGCTGAAAGTAGTTCCCGATCCACCCCATAACCCCCATTCCCTCGAAGACACCCTGATCCAGGCCACCGACTACGCGTTGTGCGCAGCCACCGTGGTGCATCAGGCGTTGCTGCTTCAGCCCAAGTCACCGGTTTCGATCCTGATGATGACCTCGATGCATGAGCTGGAGGCGCTGCGGGCTCTGCTTGAGTCGGCACTGGTTCAGGTGCAGATGCACGCTGAGCCCAGGACTTCGCACTAAGGCTGGTTAATGTGCCGGGAGGGCCGGCCTCTTCGCGGGCTCGCCCGTGAAACGGGCGGCCAGGCACTCGAGAAACTTCAGGGGATTGAACAATGACAACAGAAGACACCCAATTCACCGTCGGCAAGACCACTTTCTATCAAGGCGAAAACAGCACCCATCCACTGTTCCGCATCGAGCCCGGCATCCCCTGCAGGGACGCCCGCGAGCAGTCGTCGGAATTGATGGGCTATGTGCGTGAATTGACCATCACTGGCCTGATGGAGGAGAAGCCCATGATGATATGGGCCGCCCATTATCTGAGTGCCATGGCCAAGGCGCTGATGGATGATGCCGAGTTGGGCATGAAGCAGTGAGGATTTCGCTTCAGGTTGGATGAAGGCCTCTATGTGTTTGCCGCAGCAGTTTCAGCGCCTGTGAGATCGAGCCCCGCCCGCGCGGCGCACCATTGTAGGAGCGGGTTTACCCGCGAATAGGCCGGACCTGCCGGCCAATATCTCCCGGTCATTCACCGTCGCAGCCGCCACCGCATTCGCGGGCAAGCCCGCTCCTACATCTGTTTCGAACCAATTGTTCCTGGCAAAGGCGCACCCGCAGCGCTCGGTCTGTGCCACGCTACAATTTCTGCTTGCGAACCAACCAGCATTGCCATTACTGTATATAGATACAGTAAACCGCAACACAACCAGCAAAAAGGCATAGAGGTGATGAATGGCCGTCGAAGTGGTGTACCGCAGCAGCCGCGACCCGGAGCGCTTGTTCATGGATAAGGCCGAAGCAGACCGTCACGACAAAATGCTCGAGCTGGCCGAGCGCCTGGCCGAAGTGCTGCACAAGGCGGTGCCGTCGCTGACCGAGCAGCAGGTCGAGGAAGCCGGTATCTACATGGCGAAGAACCGCGATGTGTTCGCCCGGGCGTTCAAAAGCCAGCCGGATGCATTGGCCGAATTGCTTGAGGGTACTGCTGCCGAGTGATATCGCCCGAGGTGTGCGGGTTTACCGGCGAAGTGGCCAACAACGCCATCAGCAACCTTCAGCCATACAACAACCGCTCCGCCAACATCTGCGCCACCCTTGCCGGCGAACGCTTCTCCGCCTGCGCATGGCCAAACACTTCGGTCAGCCGTGAAGGAATCCGCGCCAGGTGCGCAGTAATGGTGCCTTGGTCTTCGCCACGGTGGGTGAGTGCCACATAGATCAGCCCACCGGCATTGATCACGTAGTCAGGTGCATACAATATGCCGCGCGACTCCAGCTGGTCTGCCACCTGCAAGGTCGTCAGCTGGTTGTTGGCCGCCCCCGCCACTGCCGCACAACGCAGTTGCATCACGCTCTGCCCGTTCAGTACCGGGCCCACGCCGCAGGGTGCAAAGATATCGCAAGGGGTACTGATCAACGCATCGTTGGTCACCGGTTTGGCATCGAACTGCTCCATCGCCAGCCGCACCCGCCCCGGGTCAAGGTCGCTGACCAGCAGCTCCGCGCCCACCGCATGCAATTGCTCCGCCAGTGCATAACCGACATTGCCCAACCCCTGCACCGCTACCCGCAAGCCTCTCAGGTCATCGCTGCCCAGCCGGAACGAGGTTGTGGCACGTATGCCCGCGAACACCCCCATCGCCGCATGTGGCGATGGGTCGCCCGACGCAGTGGTGCTGGTCACGTAGGGCGTGCTGTGGGCAATGCAGTCCATGTCCAAGGTCGAGGTGCCACTGTCCACGGCGATGATGAAGCGCCCATGCAAGGTATCGATGAAGCGGCCAAAGGCCTCGAACAGCGCGGCGCGGTTTTCCACATGCGGGTTGCGCATGATCACCGCTTTGCCACCCCCCATCGGTAAGCCGGCCAGTGCTGCCTTGTAGCTCATGCCCTGGGCCAGGCGAATCGCGTCGGTCATGGCGCTTTCGTCATCGGCGTAAGGCAGGTAGCGGCACCCCCCCATGGCCGGGCCCAAATGCTCACTGTGGATTGCCACAACGGCTTTCAGGCCCGTAGGCGGGTCATTGAACAGGTGCAGTGACTGGGTACGGGTGCTTTGCATCAGCGCGAACATCGACCGGCTCCCCTACGAGGTGCTCCTTCCAGTATAGGCACGGCCTCAGCCTTGACGCCGCCGCCGGACCACTGGACGAAACCACGCGCCACGGCTAATACTCAAACGTGTGTGGAGATGCCCCATGAAGCCACGTCAAGCCTGCCTGGCCTGCCTGGAACGCGAGCCTGTCGACCTGCTGGAAGCCGCATTGTGGATTGCTGCCGAGCACGACCCGGGTGTCGAGCCCGCGGCCAGCCTTGCTGCGCTGCACGACCTGCAGCGCGAGATAAGCGCCAACCTGCCGATGCTTCCACTCTGCGAACTGGCCCAGCCACTGCTGCGCCAGCTCAATGCGCTGGGCTTTCAGCAGGATGAATATCACCCCTTGCGCCCCCATGCAGCGATGATGGACAAGGTACTGCAGCGCCGCCGCGGCCAACCACTGACCCTGGCCATCCTCGCGTTGGAACTGGCCAGGCGCCTGTCCATACCGCTGGAGGGTGTGGGCTTCCCTGGCCATTTCCTGCTGCGCGTGCCGGGTGCCGACCACCTGCTCGATCCCTGCGGCGGCCGGCGCCTGTACCCCAGCGACTGCCGCGAATTGCTGGCGCGCCAGTTCGGCCCGCACCTGGCGCTGACCGCCGAGCACCTGCGCAGCGCCAGCCCGCTGCAGATGCTGCAACGCCTGTCACGCAACCTGCGCCAACTGCACATCAGTAACGACAACCACCTGGCGGCGTTGATCGATGCAGAGCGAATCATGCAGTTGGGCCCGGTGCAGGTGAGCGACTACATGACCCGCGCCTCGCTCTACCATCATCTGGATTGCCCACAGGCCGAGCGCTTCGACCTGGAGCATGCGTTACTGCTGACGGAAGACCCGGTCCAGCGCCTGAAACTGTCCGAGCGAATCGGCAAGCTTCCGGCGACGAACCGTTCACTTCACTGAGCCGGGCTGTCCGGCTGCTGGGCGGGGTGGGCCTTGGCGAACGCCGGGTGCGCGGCCGCCAGTGCGGCAACCCGCAGAATGCGCGGGAGGCTGGCGAGGTCGATGTTGAAGCGTTCGGCCGCATACAACTGCGGGATCAGGTACACATCCGCCAGCCCAGGCGTGTCGCCAAAACAGAAACCATGATCGCCAATCAGTTGCTCCACTGCCGCGAGCCCTTGGCTGATCCAGTGGCCGATCCACTGGTTGACCTGCCCCTCATCCTGACCGGCCTGGCGCAGCCGGTTGAGCACACTGACGTTGTGCAGCGGATGAATGTCGCAACCAATGATGGCCGCCACCCCACGTACCTTGGCCCGTGCCTCGGCGGTGGCCGGCAGCAACGCAGGCTGTGGATAAACCTCTTCCAGGTACTCGATGATCGCCGGCGACTGCACCAGCACCTCACCACCGTCGGTGCGCAAGGCCGGTACGCGGCCCTGCGGGTTGACGGCTACATAGCCCTCGCCGCGCTGCTCACCCTGCAGCAGGTTGACCGGCAGGGACTGGTAAGCCAGTCCCTTCAGTGCCAGGGCAATGCGCACCCGGTAGGACGAGGTGGAACGGTAATAGGTGTACAGCTCCATACCCCTGCCTCCTCAGTTGGCTGCGATGACCGTGCCGCGGCATTCACCGAAACCGATGCTGGCTACGCCGTCACGTGTGCAGCGGGCACGCAGGATGATTTCGTCGCCGTCTTCGAGGAATTTGCGCACTTCGCCGCTGGCCAGCTCAACCGGCAGTTTCCCGCCTTCGGTGATCTCCAGCATGCTACCGAACGATCCCGGCGTGGCGCCCGACAGCGTGCCCGAACCGAACAGGTCACCTGGCTGCAGTTGGCAGCCGTTGACGCTGTGATGCGCCACCAGCTGCGCCACGGTCCAGTACATGCTGCGGGTGTTGCTCAGGGTCAGGCGGTGCGGGGCAATGCCCTGCTCACGCATGCGCTCGGTCAGCAGCAGCACTTCGAGTTCGATATCAAATGCACCACTGGCCTGGTCGCGCTTGTCCAGCAGGTACGACAGCGGCTGCGGGTCACCTTCGGGGCGTGCCGGCTGAGCACAGCGGAACGGCTCCAACGCTTCGGCGGTGACTACCCAAGGCGAAATGGTGGTGATGAAGCTCTTGGACAGGAACGGCCCCAGTGGCTGGTATTCCCAAGCCTGGATATCGCGCGCCGACCAATCGTTGAGCAGGCACAGGCCGGCTACGTGCTCGGCGGCATCGCCTACCGGAATTGCCTGACCCATGTCATTGCCCTGACCAATCCAGATACCCAGTTCCAGTTCGTAGTCCAGACGAGCGCAAGGGCCGAAGCTCGGCTCGGTGTGCCCGGCCGGCAGGGTCTGGCCCTTGGGCCGGCGCACGTCGGTGCCGGACGGGCGGATGGTGGAGGCGCGGCCGTGATAACCGATCGGCACGTACTTGTAGTTGGGCAGCAGTGGGTTGTCGGGGCGGAACAGTTTGCCCACGTTCTTCGCATGCTCGATGCCAACGTAGAAATCGGTGTAGTCACCGATCTGCGCCGGCACGTGCAGCTGGCAGTCACTGGCCAGGAACAACGCCGGCTTCAAGGCCGCCTGGTGTTCGCTGTGCTCATCGAGCAGCACCTGCAAACGCTCGCGCAGGGCTACGCGGGCATTGCGGCCCAAAGCGAAGAAGGCGTTCAAAGCCCCGCCGCGGGTGGCTTCAACGGCGGCCTTGGCCGCCCCGTCGAACAGGCCGGCGGCCAGCACCGCCTCCAGGTCGAGGATCGCGTCGCCGATCGCCACGCCACAGCGCCTGGCTTCACCCGGCCGGCTGAAGATGCCCAAGGGCAGGTTCTGCAGCGGGAAGTCGCTGTGCCCGTTGGCGTGCTCGACCCAACTACGGGCATTGGCAGTGTGGTTCATGGGTTATCTCCGGTTCGGGTTGAAGGTGCTCGGCAAGGTCGCCCAGCAACTATCGTAGTCGGCCTGCAATTGCGGGCATTCAAGGGCTTGCAGGCTCGGGCGCAACACCTGGCTGGTCTCGAACATGAAGGCCATGGTGTTGTCGATCTTGTGCGGCGCCAGGTCAGCGGCAATGGCCTTTTCACAGGTTTCAGCGTCGGGGCCATGGGCACTCATCACCCCGTGCAACGAGGCACCACCCGGCAGGAAGCCCTCGGCCTTGGCGTCGTAGGCGCCATTGATCAGGCCCATGAACTCGTTCATCAGGTTGCGGTGGAACCATGGCGGACGGAAGGTGTTCTCGGCCACCATCCAGCGTGGCGGGAAAATCACGAAGTCCATGTTGGCCATGCCATGCACGCTGGTTGGCGAGGTGAGCACGGTGAAAATCGAGGGGTCCGGGTGGTCGAAGCTGACGGTGCCGATGGTGTTGAAGCGGCGCAGGTCATACTTGTACGGCACGTTGCTGCCATGCCAGGCCACAACGTCCAGTGGCGAGTGCTGCAGCTCGCAGGCCCAGTGCTCACCCAGGAACTTCTGTACCAGTTGCACCGGGCCTTCGGCTTCTTCGTAGTGGGCCACAGGCGTGAGGAAGTCGCGGGGGTTGGCCAGCCCATTGCTGCCGATCGGGCCCAGGTCCGGCAGGCGCAGCGGCGCACCGTGGTTTTCCGCGATGTAGCCACGGGCCTGGCCGTCGAGCAATTCGACGCGGAACTTCATGCCACGTGGGATCACCGCAATTTCCAGCGGTTCGACCTCCATCACGCCCAGTTCGGTGGCGATGCGCAGGCGGCCCTGTTCCGGCACCAGCAGTAGCTCACCGTCAGCGTTGAAGAACACCCGTTCCATGGACCGGTTGGCGCAGTAGATGTAGATGCTCACGCCAGCCGGTTTTTCCGCTGCGGCGTTGGCAGCCATGGGCAGCCAACCTTCGATGAAATCGGTCGGTTCAGCAGGAATCGGCTGCGGGCTCCAGCGCAGGCGGTTGGGGTTGATGCCACCCAGTGGCCCGCCGAGCGGCTGGCGCGCCAGGCGCTCGAAGCGTGGGTGCAAGGCAGAAGGGCGAATGCGGTACAGCCAGGTACGGCGCAACTCGCTACGGGCCATGGTGAACGCCGTGCCCGACAGCAGCTCGGCATACAGGCCATACGGGGCCTTCTGCGGGGAGTTCTGCCCGACAGGCAGCGCCCCGGCCAATGCTTCGCTGGCGAATTCGTTGCCGAAGCCGCTCAGGTAGTGAAGGTCGGGCGACGTGTCGCGGTTCATCGATGCCTCCGGATTTTGTTTTTATCGTAATCAGATTACGAATAACGTAATTTGCTCCGCTCAAGGCGTCAAGCTATAAAGGCGACACGATAAATCCGGAACCTCCCCTCCCATGGCCAAAGCCAGCTCCCCCACCGACACCGGCAAGCAGAAGGTCCGCTCGGCGGAAGTCGGCACCGACATCCTCAAGGCCCTCGCCGAACTCTCACCCTCGACTTCACTATCACGCCTGGCCGAGCACGTGCAGATGCCTGCAAGCAAAGTGCATCGCTACCTGCAGGCGCTGATTGCGAGTGGTTTTGCCGAACAGGATGCGGCCACCAACCATTACGGGCTGGGGCGCGAGGCATTGCGGGTGGGGCTGGCGGCGCTGGGCAGCATCGATGTGCTGAAGGTGGCGGCAATGCCGTTGTCGCAGTTGCGAGATGAGCTCAACGAAAGCTGCTTCATCGCTGTGTGGGGCAACCAGGGGGCCACGGTGGTAAGCATCGAACCTGCCGTGCGCGCGGTCACCGTGGTGACCCAGATCGGTTCGGTGCTGCCGTTGCTCAGCTCGTCCACCGGGCTGGTATTCGCCGCCTACCTGCCCGAGCGAGAAACCCAGGAGCTGCGCGACAGGGAACTGGCCGCTTTGCAACAAACCGCCAGTGACTACGACACACTGCTGGCCGGCATCCGCGAACAGGGCCTGCACCATGTGCATGGCCTGCTGATGCCAGGGGTGGATGCGCTGTCGGCGCCAGTATTCAACGCCCTGGGGCAGATTGCGGCGGTGATGACTGTGGTCGGGCCGACGTCGATCTTCCATGCCGATGAACATGGGCCGGCGGCGCAGCGCCTGCTCACGGCCGCACGAACCGTGAGCTGGCGCATGGGTTATGCGGACAACCCACACTGCGCTTCGACGTCTTGTGTTTCCTCCTCGACGAGCCAGAGCAGTTCCTGAGAGAAGCCGTCATAAAGGGCGGGTGCCACCTCGCTCACCAAATCGCCGTAGTCATCGCATAGCCGCCCGATCACACGCGAGAAGGCCGTGGGCTGCGACACCTCTGCCCGGGAAAGTACGGTGATGTATTTCTGCGCGGCACCGAACAGCCGCGCCAAAACCCCCGTGGAGGCCACCGTTCCTGCAACCCCCGCCGCGAACGACAGCAAGGCGGCGGAACGGTCGCCATCGCTCCACGCGATGGCCCCGGTGACAAAGGACCTGGCCGCACAGAACAGCCCGACGGCCATAGCCGCCGGCGGAAACGGCACGGTGAGGATGCCGGCCAGTACGATCCCCCACTCCACCACCACGGCCGAAATACGCTCGGCAGCGTCGGCGCTGTCTTCAGCGGCTTCGTTGATCATCCGCCTGATACGTTTCTCCAGGTCCTGGACAGGATCCCCGATACGCCCGGTCTCCCCTATCGGCGGCCGCACACCCCTGCCTCGGGCAACGGCGTCCAGCACCAGCTCAATGCCATCCCCGGCGCGCAGTTGCTCTTCGATCAATGTGTTCAAGCGCGCCTGGTTCGATAACGGCACGCGGTCTTGGCAATAACCTGCCAAGTCGTGCTCACGCCAAGTCCTTGCCAGCTCGCTGAGGGTCCGCAGCGTGGGGCCTTGCTCGATTTCTGGCAGATAGACCAAGGGCTCAAGCTCGCGGTCACGAGCATGCTTCAGCAGGTAGGCACCTTGAACAGGGCAATCGTCCATCCACAACGGATAAAGGTTGCACGCCGCGTCGATCGAGGTCCCCGAAAAACTGTCGATCACCGATTCCAGCCACTGCGCATGGCGGCCCGACAATCGGCCCTGAAGTTTCTCACTGAGCACGGCACGCCTGATCTTCAAAGCAAAGAGCGTGCGATAACACTGCCTGAGCCTTTCATATTCCGGCCTGGAGCGGTCGAGTAACTGCGCTTTCACTTCTTCGATGTACTTGTTGCCCAGGTCGGCAGCACGAATGTAGCTCCCCAGCAGCGCCGGGCTCAGGTGCGAGATATCCTGGCCGGTAGCCGAGGTGATGCGGGCAAAGTCGGAGAAATTGTAATACGTGGGATAACCTTTGATGACGGTCTGTGTCAGTGTGCGAATGGCATCCTCTTCCAGCGTTATCAATACCTGATCCGGGTTGATTGCGCCGCCGCGATTGCCCGGGTATGAGTTGATTTTTTCCGTCACCTGTCGATGGGCGAAGGTGCGAAAACTCGGCATCTTCATCAGCGACTGGTACCTGGCCTGCGCCAGCTTGAGCAGTTGATCGATATCAACCAGTGCCTGCTGCTCGGCACGACTGGCGTTGATGAACCAGCTTGGCGTGGTGGCCTGCTGGTCCTCGATCAGGGCAGTGATCTTGCGCCTGGCCAGGGCATTGAGCACATCCAGCCACTGCTGCGACTTGATCGGCGCGAGCGTCACGCTGTGCATGGACCAGTCGGTGGGCAGCATCTCGACCTTGCGCAAATGGCGTTTGAGCGAATCATGCTGGGCCCGCGAGCATTGCCCCAGCAGGTACTCACTGCCTACCGGCCACAAGGTCCAACTACCGATTTCGAGCGCCATTTCCTGGAGTGAATCGAAAAGATGAAAATCGCCTCCTGGTGCACCAGGGGCGTAGAGCAAGTACTGATCGCCCTGCACCAGACACAGCAGATCCTTCAAGGGCGTTTGCGCACCATTGAGGCAAACCAGGCCGGCGCTGATGGCATTGGCCTGCATGTTCCCTTGGCGTGCGTGGTGCAGCAGATCGAACCCAGCCGGGTGAAACCCTTGATGACGAGCGGCCTGATTGGCCAGCGCCAGCCGCGCATCAAGCACCTCGCACAGTGCGGCCATGGTCAAAGCGTCGTCATAGAGCGTACGGATCTGTTTGACGTAGTTCACGCGCAAATCCAGTTTTTCGATCACGCTCTGGATAGAGGTACTCCCCAACAATGAACGGTGCCGCTCCCCCAGGACTTCGACCTTGAGCTGGCCCCCGCTGTAGCCACCACTCAACGCCCAATCGAGCAGGGTGTGTTTCATCGCCTGCTCAGGGTCATCGACGTGACTGACACACACGCGTACCTGCTCGGGGTCGATATCCAGGCCAAGGGCTTGCTTGACCTGTTTCTTGGCGAAGCTGCGCAGGTCGCGCCATTGCGCCAGACGCTCGGTGCAACGCTGCTCCTTCACCTGCAGGTCATCTTCCAGTTGTCGATAGGCTTGCAGTTCCTCGCCCTGCATGAATCGCCGCCATTCGGGCAGCAGGCTGGTGCGGTACGCTCGCACATGCCGCGTCGCACGTTTCTGCAGCGCAGCTACCAGAGGCTCAAGCCGAGCCGCACTGTCGAGCTGGGCCAGACGCCGCGCGTCATCGACCTTGATCCGCAGGCTGCGCTGGGTGGCCTTAAGCTGGATAGCCCGCAGATCACGGATGAAATACCTGTGAAGTGGTACTTGCAGCGGCACGAAATCGAGTGTCAAACCCTCTGTAGACAACGCCGCCCGCTCTTGCGAAGACAACAGCCAACGCAACGGGCTGCCTTCAGCAAAGGCTGGGGCGAGTGCGCTGGCTGCGCGCGCGCGTTCAGTGTCGAACCAGCAACCGCTGGCCAGGCTGTAGATCAGAAAATCCGCAGGTGCGTCCGGGTTCTGTTCGAGGTCATGACGGCTGGCGACGACGCCCGGCAAACGAAAACGCAAATCTCCGGCAACCAGGTACACCTCATGCTTGTTTACGTCCCCGTCCTGCTCAAGGGCCTCGATACCGGCTTCCCAGGCCTTGAACGTAAGAGCCTTGAGGCGCGTTTCAGCAAACATCAGCTGGATCAAATGGGACGCCAGGGTAAGTGGTTTCAAACTTAATCTGGACTGTTGCTCCCACCACTGGTCAAGAACCGCCTGCCTTTGCGGCACAAGCGACTCGACAACCGCCAACGGCAAACGCTTCTGCTCGGTGAACTGTTGTCGATGCGCCTCCGGTATCAGGCTGCCCAATTGCGCAACCGCAGCCATCAGCTGTTGCAGCTCCTGGGCGTGGGCCATCATGGCCTTCACCTGTTCTTTCACAGAGCGTGCACCTGGGCACCCTTCACCGAAATCGGGGCTGCCGAGATTGAAATCGAAAGACATGAACTGCGCTCCAAAATACAAGGAGGCAGCAGAGTGAACGGACGATAAAGGCAATAGCGCAGGGAAGCTTACCCCGCACTTGGCACTGTTGCCTGAAACGTAAAGGTGAATGTCGGCAGAAGCTATTTTTCCTAACGGATCAAGCGCTTATTCTTGACTCACTGGCCGGCTTGAAGGGCTCTCCCCCCCGCCTTTCAAGCCTGCGAGGTTCACCGACGTAGATTTTGAAGCTCCTTGATCTGACGTCTCGATTGGCCGCTGCGGCTTGCAGCGGCCTTTTTTTTGAAATCTGAAAATGCATCCTGGCGGTCAGGTGACCGTCAAGACTTTCAGCGCCGATGAGGTCGGGCGCCGTGCGGAGGGCGCCCGACCTCATCGGCGCTGAAACCTCGTCATGACCACGCCACTTTCAGCGGGTAGAAGCTCAGCGGCTGCTCACGAAAGGCCAGGTAGTGGCGCAGCACCTGCACGGGCGCTTCGGTATGCGGGTAATGGCCAATGCCCAGTAACTGCACGGTGTCCGGCTCCGGTATCAGTTGCCGGTAGCGCTCAAGCATGTGCGCGCCGGAAAGCGGGTCGACCACGCCATTGATCAAGCGCAGCGGCACGCCTTTACGTTGCATCGCCCCGACCCAGCGTTCGCGGTGCAACCTGCGCTCCGGCATGTAGCCCACCAGCTTGTGCAGGATGCGCGTGCCCCGGTTGGCAGCGATCAGGCTCCAGAGATCATCCAGCGCGCTTTCACTGGGATGCGTGCAGGGGCCGTAGACCTGAATCACGTTACGCACCAGGTCGTCACGCCCGAACGAGCGCCCGACCAGCCAGCCAAACCGGCTGAGCAGCAGCTTCTGGATCAGTAGCATGCGGCAGCTTTCGGGGAACAGCCCGCTGTTGAGGAACACGCAACTGGCAATGTCGGCACGCTGCTCATGGTGTCGCGCCAGCAGTTCCTGAGCCACGCTGCCGCCGTAGTCGTGGGCCAACAGGTGCACGGGCTGCGCGACCTGCAGATGGGCAAGCAATGCCTGCTGCAGGTCTGCCTGCTCCATCAGGCTGTAAGTGTGATCGACGGGCTTGTCCGAATCACCAAAGCCAAGCATGTCGCAAGCGATCACCCGGAAACGTTGGCTCAGAGGGCCCCACAGGTAGTGCCAGTCCCAACTGGCGGTGGGGAAACCGTGTAACAGAAGCAGAGGCTCTCCTTGCCCTGCGGTCCAGTAGCGGATGCTCTGGCCCCGGAACATGAAACTCTGTGCCCGGGTACGCCAGACGCACAATGGAATCTCGGCCATAGGCATCAGATGGGTCCCGGTGTAGTGGTGTTGGCGGAATAGGGCAAGGCTGCGTTCATTGCATGTCACCTCGGCACTTACATGTGCTCTCTATGTCGAGGCAAAGTCTAGCCAGCAGCCCATTGGCTGGAACTTGCGTTGCCAGCCAGCTTGATGACTGAGCGAGTCAGTGGCACGAACGGTCAGAGCAGCAAGGCCAACAACGGCGCCGCGAACAGGTTGAGTAGCCCGGTCAGAACCATCACCAGGCCGGCCACCGAGCCTTCCTCACGGCCCACTTCCTGCGCCCGGCTGACCCCGGCACCATGCGCGCCAACACCGAACAGGGCCCCCCGTGCCAACGGCGTACGCAGCGGCAACCAACGCAACAGCACACCGCCGAACATGGCACCTAGCACGCCGGTGAACATCACGAACACCGCTGTCAGTTCTGGCACCCCACCCAAGTCATGGGCCAGCGGCATGGCAAAGGGCGTGGTGATCGAGCGCGGCACCAGCGACAGGCTGGTTGCGCTGTCCAGCGCCAACAGGTGCGCCAGCCCCCAGGAGCTGGCGATCGAGGCACTGCTGCCGGCTACCATGCCCACCATCAGGGCCGGCCAATGGCGCGCCAGCATGGCCCGCTGCTGCCAGATCGGCACTGCGAAGGCTACGGTCACCGGGCCGAGCACGCCCATCAACCAGTGGGTGTTGCGCGCATACTCGGCATAGGCCGTATGCAGCGGCACGGCCACAGCCAGCAGCAACACCGGTACCAGGATCAACGGCGACAGCAGGTAGCGCTTACTACGCCGGTACAACCAACGGCTACCCAGGTAAGCCAGCAGGGTCAAGGCCAACCAGAACAGCGGCATGGGTTCAAGGCTCACGGCGCAGCCTCCAGCGGCACACCAGCTCCACGGTCATGGCGGTCACTACCATCACCATCAGCGTGCTCACGGCAATCACCAGCAAGATGCGCCAGCCCTCTTCACGGATCAATGCGCCATAGTCGAGCAGGCTCATCAGCGCCGGGATGAAGAACAACAGCATCTCAGCCATCAGCCAGCCGGCCCCCAATTGCAGCGTGGCCGGTTTGAGCACACCCGAAGCGAACAGTATCAACAGCAGTGCCAGGCCCATCACACCGCCGGGGATCGGCCAACCCAGCCAACTGGCAATCTGGCCACCGAGCAGGAACAGGGTACAGAGAACCGCCAGCTCGACGAGCAGGCGCAGGGCTTTTTTCAATGATGCAGGTTTCATGGCGGGGTTCCTCGACAGGCCCTCATTTTAAGATTTGGCTGCCTAGGCCAGAAGCGAATTGTTAGACTGCCTGCCATTCCAGAATGGAATCGAAGCAATGGAATTCAAACAACTGCGCAGCTTTATCGAAGTGGTCCACCGCGGCGGTTTTACCCAGGCGGCACAGACCCTGCACATCAGCCAGTCGGCCGTGAGCAAGCAGGTGGCCCAGCTTGAGCAAGATGTGGGCCAGCCGCTGCTGGAGCGCCAGGCGTCGCACCTGCACCTGACCGCTGCCGGGCGCATCGTACTGGAGCGTGGCGAAGCCCTGCTGCGCCAGCGCCAGGCGCTGCTCAACGAGCTGGACGATCTCAGCCAGATGGAGCGTGGCGAACTACGCCTGGGCTTGCCGATGCTTGGCAGCGACACGTTGTTCGCCGGCTTGTTCGCCGAGTACCGGCGGCGCCATCCGAACATCGCTATCCAGCTGCTTGAAGGCGGCAGCCGCAACGTCGAACAGGCCGTCAGAAGTGGCGAACTGGAACTGGGCGGCTGCTTGACGCCCACCGACGAGGCATTCGACTACCAGCCCTTCTGCAACGAACCGCTGGATGCATTGCTGCCGGCTGGCCATGCCCTGGCGGGCCTGGACGCCGTGGGCCTGAGGCAACTGGCCGATACACCGTTCCTGCTGTACCAGCGCAGTTTCGTGCTCAACGATCGGCTGCTCAAGGCGTGCCAGCAGCAGGGCTTCACCCCCAAGGAAGGCGGGCGCAGCGGCCAGGCGGATTTTTTGGCAGCGCTGGTGGCAGCGGGCCAGGGCGTGGTGATGCTGCCCCGGGTGGTGGCAAAAGCGCTGGAGCGCCCCGGGGTGGTGCGTGTGCCGTTGAATGCGCAGGAGGATTTACGTTGGGATATCGCGTTTATCTGGCGACGCGGCGCCTACCTGTCACGGGCGGCGCAGGCGTGGTTGGCCTTGTTGCGCGAGCCCCATGGCTAACACGCCTGCGCAGATGCCGGGTCAGGCGTTCAGTGCGCTCGCCAACTCAGCCAGCCAAGGCTCGGCATCCGCCTCCGGGGTCACGGTCTCGCTCGCATCCAGGCGCAGCATTGGCTGCACCTCGCGCACGCCCAGCTCGGCGAACAGCTCACGCATCTGCTCGCCACCCCCGCAATAGGTATCGCCATAACTGGAGTCGCCCAGCGCGATCACCGCACCAGGCAGGCCGCGCCAGGCTGCGGGCAGTGTGTCACGAAGGGTGCTGTACAGCGGCATGAGGTTGTCCGGCAACTCACCCATACCGGTGGTCGATGTCACGGCCAACAAGGCGTCGGGGGCAAAACCCTGAAGATCCTGAAGGGTGGCACGCGCAGCATGCCAGGCCTCGAAACCCGCCGCCTTGAGTAGCGATTCAGCGTGACGGGCGACTTCTTCGGCGGTGCCATAGACCGAGCCGGAAATAATGGCGACTTTCATCGGGTAGAGGATTCCGAAACTGAGTGAAAACGTAGGATACTAGCATTCAACGCTGGCAAAAGGCCGCCGTTACCAAAGTCGCCATCTTCCGTTTTCCTTCACCTATGGCCCGGACATGATCAACGCGCAATTGCTGCAATCGATGGTCGATGCGTCCAATGACGGCATCGTGGTTGCCGAAAAGGAAGGCGACGACACTATCCTGATCTACGTGAACGCCGCTTTCGAATGCCTCACTGGCTACAGCCGTGACGAGATTCTCTATCAGGATTGCCGGTTCCTGCAGGCTGACGACCGTGACCAGCTCGGCCGCGCACGCATCCGCAAGGCCATGGCCGAAGGCCGCCCCTGCCGCGAAGTGCTGCGCAACTATCGCAAGGATGGCAGCGCCTTCTGGAACGAGCTGTCGATCACGCCGGTGAAGAGCGACTTCGACCAGCGCACCTACTTCATCGGCATCCAGAAGGACGTCAGCCGCCAGGTCGAACTGGAACGGGAGCTGGCGGAACTGCGCGCTCGTCCGAAACCCGACGAACGCGCCTGAACCAAGTCCGCCACGCACGGTCAATTCCGTTGAAGAAATCGCCACCACCGAGTTCGATCATGCAAGCAGACGCGCTCCTGACCCAGGACGAGCTGGATTTCATACAGAACATGCAGCATTCGCCACAACTGAACCTGGCTGACACCATGTCGAGCCTGCTGGTCAATGGCGACCGCCGCATTCAAAGCTTGCTCACGCGGTTGGTGGCTAACGAGCAGGTGACCTTGCAGGCCCAGTTCAACAACCAGCAGATCAGTTTCCCGCTGCAGCTGGTAGAGGACGAGTTCCACGCCCTGCACCTGCAGCTGGGTTCACCGGAAATCTACGAAGACGGCCCCATGCTGCGCCCATGGCGCTTGTCGCTGGACCAGCCGAGCGCACTGCTCGATGCCCATGACGAGGCAAGCGGCCTGTGGGTGCGCGAGATTTCCTTCAAAGGCGTGCTGCTGGAAGTCCGTGATTTGCCAACAGCACCCGCCCGCTTCGAGCTGCGCTTCGCCCCAGGCGGCATCACCCCGATCGAACTGCATGGTGTGTTGGGCCGGCGCATCGGCACGGACCTGGCTGCCTACGAACTCGGCCAAAGCCCAGCCGAAGAAATCGAACGCCTGCGCGACTACATCCTCCAGGCCCACCGCCACGCCCACCCCGAGCTGCACACTCAAGTATCGAGCTGATGGGCCAGAAACTGCCGCAAGCGCTGGCGCATCACATTGCCCTGCGCGCCCAGGCAGGCTACAGGGCTGCCAGCCAGGCCGTCCTGTACCGCTTCCGCCGCCTCACCGGCCAGTAACAACGGGCATTCCAGCATCGACGCCAGGCGCTTGAGGTGCCGGGTGAGTTCTACTGTGGGCGACGGATGGGAAAACAGCACCAAGGCGTCCGGCTTCAGCCGTTCGCAGACCAGCGCAAGCTCTTGCAGCGGCTGCCCGTTCGCCAGCGGGATCACGCGTGTTTCATCGCTACCCAGGATCAGACTGGTTACCAGTAACTCAAGCTCATGGCACTGCCCCGGCAATGGCGCCACCAGCACGGTGCGGCTACTCGGCACACGGGCCAGCTGCAAGCGGGCGAAAACCCGACCGCGCAGGAACTGATCATAGAACAGCCATTCGCTGGCCTGCCCGTAGCCGCCTTGCCGGACTACCATGTCATGCCACACCGGCATGAACACATTGGCGAAAACCTGGTCCAGGGTGCTGGCCGCGAACACCTCGTCATAAAGGCGATCCAGGCCCGCCACGTCGAAGTGCTGTACCGCCAGGCGAATCTGGTTTTGCCAGCGCAAGCAGGGGTCCACTGCGCCGTCAGCCTGCCCGGAGAGGGCATGGCCGCGAGCGAGAATGCTGCCCACCTTGCTGACCGCCACGCCGCGCTCCAGCCAGCCGAGGATACGGCGGATTTCATCGATATCAGCCTGGGAATACAGGCGGTGACCACTGTCGGTACGGATGGGCTGGATCAGCCCATAACGGCGTTCCCAGGCGCGAAGGGTCACGGCGTTGACACCGGTCAAGCGTGACACTTCACGAATCGGAAACAGCTCCTGCTGTTCGAAACTCGCATCGATCAGCGGTTTACGTCCCTGTTCGTTCATCTGCACGAAGTACCCTCAGTGCGAAAAAACTGAGCACATAGCTTACTACGACTGCGTCGGTCTGTTGATGCCAACGTTTGCCAGCTGATAGTTGCCGAAGATCGCAACTGCGCGATAATGCGTGCCCGATTCTTGCATGCACGACTGCGTCGCCCACCACCCCGGGCCACACAGCCAAAGGGGCCAGCTACCCGCCAGCCCCGTTGCCAGGAGATACACAATGTCTACCCCACCCGTCACCCTCATGGTGTCGCGCCGCGCCGCCCACGGCCGCTACCAGGACCTGCTGGCCTGGCTACACGAAGGCGAACAGCTGGCCACCGACTTCCCTGGCTACCTCGGCTCGGGCATCCTCGCCCCGCCCCGGGATGGCGACGAATTTCAGATCATCTTCCGCTTCAGCGACGAGCCGACCCTGCATGCCTGGGAGCACTCCGCCTCGCGTCGCGCATGGTTACAACGCGGCAACGGTCTGTTCGAGCGCCCCAAAGAGGCGCGCGTTAGCGGTATCGACGACTGGTTTGGCACCAACAGGGTGCAAAAACCGCCACGCTGGAAGCAGGCCGTGGCCATCTGGCTGGCGTTTTTCCCAGTCTCGCTGGCCTTCAACCTGGTGTTCGGCCACTGGTTGACGGCACTCGACCTCGTGCCCCGGGTACTGCTCAGCACCCTGGCCCTGACGCCGGTGATGGTGTACCTGTTCATCCCGCTGTCCACCCGCCTGCTGGCCAGTTGGCTTCAGGCCTCCCCGCCCGTTGCTGGCGCCTTGCGCAGCCGCTGAGGCCAGGCCATACAACAGGCAAACAGTTCGGGTATGCTGGGTGGCAACCAAAGGACAGACAAGTTGACCACCCCGAACATGAACAGCCCCATTCTCGTTACCGGAGCCAGCCAGCGTGTCGGGCTGGCCCTGGCCCTCGAACTGGCACAGGCCGGCCATACGGTGGTCAGTGCCAGCCGCAGCATCCTGCCCCAGGCAGCCCACCCCAACATCGTGCAGTTTCAGGCCGACCTGTGCCAGGCGGACGACCGCCAGGCGCTGATCGATCACCTGCACGATCGTTACGACGGACTGCGCGCCATCATCCACAACGCCTCGCTATGGCTCGACGACGGCCTCGACAACCTCGAGACCATGTTCCGCCTGCACGTCGAAGCGCCCTACCACCTCAACCTGGCCCTGGGCGACCTGCTGGCCAAGGTGGAAAAGGCCGACATCATTCACATCTGCGACGAAACCTCTTCGCGCGGCAGTAAAAGCCACATCGGCTACGCCGCCACCAAGGCCGCACTGCAGAACATGGTGCTGTCATTTGCTGAAAAATATGCGCCCAAGGTGCGTGTGAACGGTATCCTGCCCGGGCTGCTGATCCTCAAGGAAGGGGGTGACGAAGCCTACCGCCAGCAAACCCTGAAAAAGGCCCTGCTGGAATTCGAACCCGGCGCCGGCCCGCTGATCGAGACCGTCAAGTACCTGCTCGCCAGCCAGTACAGCACCGGCAGCCAGGTGGTCATCAACGGTGGCCGCCACCTGAAGAACCGCATGACTTGAGAGAAGACCATGACCCCACAACAACAGCTCGAGCTCGAGGCCGCCGCGTTCCGGCGCCTGGTCGAACACCTGCAAAAGCGCACCGACGTACAGAACATCGACCTGATGAACCTGTCCGGTTTCTGCCGCAACTGCCTGTCCAAGTGGTACAAGGCCGCCGCTGATGAGCGTCAGCTGGACCTGAGCCTGGATGATGCCCGCGAAGCGGTGTACGGCATGCCCTACGCCGAGTGGAAAGCCCAATACCAGAAAGAAGCCAGCGCCGAACAACAAGCGGCGTTCGAAAAAGGAAAAACCTCGTGACTGACCTGAATACCCTGCGCGCAAGCCTGGCCAGCGGCCAACATGTATTTGCCGATACCTTGGCGTTCATTGCCGACAACTACAGCTACCAGCCGCAGGCCTTCAACAACGGCGGCGTGGAGAATGCGGCAGGGCAGAACGAAGGTTCGTGCAAAACCTTGGGCCTGGCCTTGCTTGAAGGGCTGAGCGACCAGGAAGCGCTGCTGGCCTTCGGCGAGCACTACCGTGATGTGGTGGCCACGCCTGAGGGCAGCGACCATGGCAACATCCGTGCGCTGATCAAACACGGTCTGGCGGGTGTGAAGTTTGCTGCGCAGCCGCTTGCGCGCAAGGCTTGATATTGCCGGGGCCGCTTTGCGGCCCCACGATCCAGCGCCCACCATCAATCGATAATGGTGCCAGGCCCCCCACCTTCCAGCCTCCCCTGCCGCAACCACTGCAAGGCCACCGGCCACAGGCTTTCGCGAAACCGGTCATGGAAGAACGCGAAATGGCCAATTTCCCCGACCGAGATATCCACAGGTGCAATGCGCAGGTGCTGGCGCTCGGCACTTTGCAGATAACCCAATAAACGCTCGGTTGCCGCTACGGTCCCGAATGGGTCGTCCGTCAGACTGATGGCCAGCGTCTTCGCACGCACCTGGGCGAACGGTAGCGCCGCCAACGCCCGCCCGCTGGGGCGGTGCTCATAACGTGGGGTACGCGTGGTCCAGTCGTGCACCACGCCGGATGGCGTGTCTTCCAGCCAACCCAGGCGCTTGCCGGGAAAGTAGCCGAATACCCGGGTCAACAGCGGCATGACCACATGCCACTTGCCGAACAGCTGCCAGCGCTGGTTGGCCGCGTAGTCGCGCCAGTAGGCGAACTGCGCGCCAACCATCACGACCCGACGGATCTGGCCAGCCGACGGTGCCAGGCCTACAGCACAACCGCCGAAACTGTGCCCCACCACATCCACCGGCTGATCTGGGAAATGCGCTGCCGCATGCGCCAGCATGGCTTCGAAATCCAGCCGGCCCCAGTCGCTCCAGGAGGCCTGGAAACCACGCAGCGACGCCGGCCGGGATTCGCCGATGCCACGGTAGTCGTAGGTCAGCACATCGCAGCCGTGGGCGAACAGGTAGTCGGCAAAGCGGGCGTAATAGCGGCAGCGTACCGACGTGGCAGCGTTGATGATCACCAGCGGGCGCTGGGGGTCAGGTTGGGCGTGGCGCCAGCAGAAGCCGCCGAGGCTGTATCCGTCGGCCGCGGGGTGGCGAAATGGGGTAGCGGGTTGGATGAGGCTACTCATGGCGCATGTCCTGTTGTTGTGCGCCAAAACTAGCAAAGATTTTGTAGCCTGTACTGGCCTCTTCGCGGGTGAACCCGCTCCTACAGGGGGAGAACCTGTGGGAGCGGGCTTGCCCGCGAAGAGGCCGGTACAGGCTTACCCGATTACAGCTCGACGCAGTCGAACTTCACATCGGTGGCCACGTCTTCGTCGTAGTTGACGTCAGCGCGCTCGAAGCCGAACAGGTTGAGGAACTGCTTCTTGTAACCGGCGTAGTCGGTCAGCTCGAACAGGTTCTCGGTGGTCACCTGTGGCCACAGGGCCTTGCAGGCGTTTTGCACGTCGTCACGCAGTTCCCAGTCGTCCAGGCGCAGGCGCCCCTTCTCGTCGACCTCTGCCGGCGCACCGTCGGTGCGGTACATACGGTCGCGGTACATGCGGTCGAGCTGGTCCTGGGTGCCTTCGTGAACACCTTTCTCCTGCATGATCTTGAAGACCATCGACAGGTACAGTGGCATCACCGGGATGGCCGAGCTGGCCTGGGTAACCACCGACTTGAGCACCGCCACATTGGCGCCGCCTTTCACTTCACCGGCCAGCTTCTGGTTCAGACGCAGGGCAGTTTCGTCCAGGTCCTGCTTGGCCTGGCCCAGTGCACCGTGCCAGTAGATCGGCCAGGTGATATCGCTGCCGATATAGCTGAAGGCCACGGTGCGAGCGCCTTCGGCCAGTACATTGGCGCCAGCCAGCGCATCGATCCACAGCTGCCAGTCCTGGCCACCCATGACGGTGACGGTATCGGCAATTTCCTGCTCGGTGGCCGGCTCGATGCTGGCCTCGATGATGGTGTCCTTGTTGGTGTCGATGGCGGTCGACTTGTATGGCTGGCCGATCGGCTTGAGTGCCGAGCGAATGACTTCACCGGTCTGCGGCAGCTTGCGCACGGGCGAAGCCAGCGAGTAGATGACCAGGTCGACCTTGCCACCCATTTCGTTCTTGATCAGCTCGATGACCTTGGCGCGGGCTTCGTCAGAGAAGGCGTCACCGTTGATCGACTTGCTGTACAGGCCCTCGGCCTTGGCGAACTTGTCGAAGGCGGCAGCGTTGTACCAGCCAGCAGTGCCGGCCTTGGTCTCGGTGCCTGGTTTTTCGAAGAACACGCCCAGGGTGTCAGCCTTGAAGCCGAAGGCCGCCGTGATGCGGGCAGCCAGGCCGTAGCCGCTGGAAGCACCGATGACCAGGACCTTCTTCGGGCCATCCTCGCGTACGCCCAGCTTGCGGGTGGCTTCGATCTGGTCACGGACGTTGAGCTCGCAGCCCTTCGGGTGAGTCGTGGTGCAGATGAAACCGCGAACCTTAGGATGAATGATGGCCAATGTCTATACCTCGTCAGGTTTATGCCAGGAAAGCGCCGCTTGGGGCGATTCCGATTGATCAGAGGGTGAGACTACCCCCGCAGGTTATCCGACACATATTACGGGGTGATCAGAGGGATGCAAAACCAGAGTTCTTCTGTGCAGGAGGGTCATGGCTGCTTGAAATCCAGATTGGCGGGTTAGAACGCCGGGCACCCATTGATTTGCTTTTCACATCAATCCGAAAGAAAAACAAACTTAACAAATAAGCCAAACCCGCCGATGCTGGCGGCACTACGCCCATTGCACGGAGAACAACAACATGAACGACGTGGTGATCGTCGCCGCAACCCGTACCGCCATCGGCAGCTTCCAGGGCGCCTTGGCCACTGTGCCTGCGGTCGACCTCGGCGCCGCCGTGATCAAGCAACTGCTGAAACAAACCGGGCTGGACCCGGCGCAGGTCGACGAAGTCATCCTCGGCCAAGTGCTCACTGCCGGTGCCGGTCAGAACCCGGCACGCCAGGCAGCGATCAAGGCTGGCCTGCCCTTCAGCGTACCGGCCCTGACCCTGAACAAGGTCTGCGGCTCGGGCCTCAAGGCCCTGCACCTGGCCGCCCAGGCGATCCGCTGCGGCGATGCCGAGGTGGTGATTGCCGGTGGCCAGGAGAACATGAGCCTTGCCCCCTACGTGATGCCCTCGGCCCGCACCGGCCAACGCATGGGCCATGGCCAACTGATCGACAGCATGATCACGGACGGCCTGTGGGATGCCTTCAATGACTACCACATGGGCATCACTGCCGAAAACCTGGTGGACAAGTACGGCCTCAGCCGTGAGCAGCAGGATGCCTTTGCTGCCGAATCGCAGCGCAAGGCAGTGGCAGCGATTGAGGCCGGCCGTTTCGACGCTGAAATCACCCCCATCGTGCTGCCGCAGAAAAAGGGCGAGCCCAAGGTTTTTGCCCGTGACGAGCAACCACGCACGGACACCACCGCCGAGTCCCTGGCCAAACTGCGCCCGGCCTTCAAGAAGGACGGCAGCGTCACCGCAGGCAATGCCTCCAGCCTGAACGACGGCGCCGCCGCCGTGCTTTTGATGAGCGCAGCGAAGGCCAAGGCGTTGGGCCTGCCGGTGCTGGCGAAGATCGCCGCCTACGCCAGTGCCGGGGTAGACCCCGCGATCATGGGTATTGGTCCGGTTTCGGCGACCCAGCGTTGCCTGGACAAGGCCGGTTGGCAACTGGCCGAACTGGATCTGATCGAAGCCAATGAGGCCTTTGCCGCCCAGGCGCTGGCCGTGGGCAATGCGCTGGCATGGGATGCCGCGCGGGTTAACGTCAATGGCGGGGCGATTGCCCTGGGCCACCCGATTGGTGCTTCCGGGTGCAGGGTGCTGGTGACCCTGCTGCACGAGATGATCAAACGGGATGCCAAAAAAGGCCTGGCGACCTTGTGCATTGGTGGTGGGCAAGGGGTGGCGCTGGCCATCGAACGCTGATTGATTCAAGCAGGCCCGGCCTCTTCGCGGGTAAACCCGCGCCTACACTGATCGGTGGCGGACACACATCAATGATTGCGCGCACGCCGTTGTAGGAGCGGGTTTACCCGCGAAGAGGCCGGTACAGGCAGCAAATGATCAAGCCGCGACTCGGTCCTGCTCCAGCGAAGCGGCCAGCACCGCCACTTCCTGGCACTTCTGCACGGCCAGGTCCACTGGGCTTTCCAGCAACGAACAGGCCGGCGCCAACCACAGCCGCTCACCCAGGCGTTCATGGGCCTCGTGCAGCAGCCCCAGGGTCTTGCCCAGATCGCAAGGCGAGGCGTTGCGACCGTCGACCAGGCCCAGCGACAGTACCTTGTAGGCCGGCAGGCGGTCGAGAATGGTCTGGTACTGCTCGGGCGCCTGAACCAGATCGACGTGCAGGCCATCGACCGGCAGGTTGGCGGCCAGGCCGAGGTTGCCTTCCAGGCCGCCGAAGTACGTGGCGATCAGCTTCTTCAACGGTGCGCGTTGAAGGATGTTGTAGACACGTTCATAAGCATTTTTCCAATCCTGGGGCAGGTCCTGGGCGAGGATGGGTTCATCGATCTGCACCCATTCAACGCCGTGGTCGGCCAGGCGGTTGAGGAGTTGGTCATACACGGGCAGCAGGCGGTCAAGCAGCTCCAGCTTGTCGAAGTCACCGCCCACGGTCTGGCCCTGCCACAGGTAGGTCAAGGGGCCGATCACCACCGGCTTGACTGCAAGGCCCAGGGCCTTGGCGTGCTCCACTTCTTCGAACAGTGGTTCCCAGTTCAGAACCAACGGCTGATCGCCTGCGCTAAGCACGTGGCTGTCCCAGGCGAAGTCGCCGACCGGCACCAGCTCGATGCCGGCGTCTTTCTGCACCTGCCAGTGGCGGGCACGCAGCTCGCGGTCACGGCCGATGTGTGGAAAGCCCAGGTTATGTGCCAGTGCCATGTCTTGTCCCTTCAGCATGCTTGAATGAATAAGGGGGATTCTCCGGCTGACGGGGTATTGAGACAAACTCATTAAATTTGAGATGAACCCAAGAAATCTTCATGATCATGCTGTCATGATCTTCGCGCCCCCATGTCTCATTCAGATCACCATCCTGCGCATCCGGACATGACCCAGCTCGCCTTCTGCCGCACAATGCCACCCTGACCACACCAGGTGCCCGGCCAACATGAGCCTGCTGAAAACCGCCCTGCGCGAACAGAACTTCGTCTGTGTCATGGAGTTCGTCCCCAAGCCTTCCGCAGAACGCTTTGCCGCCATGGAAGCGATCATGGCCCGTGCGCACCTGTGCGGCTGGCCGATGACCGTGGCCATCGGTGATCGTGTCGGCAGCCCGCTGGACATGTCACCGCTGGACGCCCTCGCCTCGTTCAGCAACCCGGTACCTGCCCTGCCGCATTTTTCAGGCAAGGATCGCGAACGCCACCACCTGCTCGCCCAACTGCAGCGCATGGACGCCGCCGGCCTCGACCAGCTGTTACTGCTGACTGGCGACCGCCTGCCCGGCCATGAACCTGGCCAGCGCCCGGTGCGTTATCTGGAATCGGTCGCCGCCCTGCAGGTTGCTCGCCAGGCCTGCCCGCACTGGCTGCTGGGCGCGGCGCTGAACCCGTTCAAGTACCACGAGGAAGAAGGCGGCGCCCAGTATTTCAAGGCCGAGAAAAAGCTGGCAGCGGGGGCTGACTTTCTCACCTTGCAACTGGGCTTCGATGCCGCCAAGCATCAGGAAGCCATACACTGGATGCGCCGCCAGGCCTCACCCAAGCCCATGCTGGCCTGCCTCATGAGCCTCACCCACGGGCGCGCGGCGATGCTCGACCACGTGGCCGGCGTGACTGTCACGCCCTCCATGCGCGACATGCTCGAAGCGGAAACGGCGCAGTCCAAGGCCTTTGCCCAGGCGCGCAGTGTTGACCGCCTGGCCTTGCAGATCATCGGTACAAAGCTGATGGGTTACGCCGGTGTGCACCTGTCAGGGGTTCACACACTCGAACAGTTGCTGGCCCTTGAGACCCGTATCGAGCACTGGCAATCCCAGGTTCAGTCCCTGGAGCAATGGACACCGGCCTGGCACGCCAGCTGGCAGATGCCCGGCCTGCCAGCGGTAACCTTCCATCCGCCACAGGCGGGCTGGCGCCTGGGCGAGTCACGGGTCGATGCCTCATTCAAGGAAAAAGCCCGCTATCACCTGATGCATGGCATGCATTCACTGCTGTTCAGCCGGCGCAACAGCCTGAGCAAGGCCTTCGGCTGGGCAGTGCGCCAGCCTCTGTGGGCAACACGCGCTGGCGCACACGTGCTGCACACGCTGGAGCGCAATGTGAAGCGCCCGCTGGTGGGTTGCGACACCTGCGGCCGTTGCCGCCTGGAAGACACCTTGTATATCTGCCCGGAAACTTGCCCTAAAGGCCTGGCCAATGGCCCTTGCGGCGGAACCGCCCTGAATCGCTGCGAGTTCGGCGACCGCGAGTGCATCCACAGCGTCAAGTACCGCACTGCCAAAGCCGTGCGGCAAACCGCTGTGCTGACCGAGCGCCTGATCCCGTGCATCGAGGTCGAAACCCGCCACCGCAGCTCATGGCCGCAGTGGTTCGCAGGGCAGGCGCCGCAGCGGCTCAGCCCGCAGCCATTGCCTCGAAGCCAGCCCGAATCGTAGCCTCGGGCAGTTCGTCGGCAATGAACACCATCACGCTCTCGCGCGCTTCGCCTGCGGCCCACTCGGCGTCCCAGTCGAAGCCATACAGCTTGAGCACGCCCTGAAACACCAGCTTGCGTTCCTCGCCGGCAATGTTCAGCACGCCCTTGTAGCGCAGCAGCTGTTTGCCGTGGGTTTCCAGCAGCTCGTTCATGAAGCTGCTGAGGCGGTCGATATCCAGCGGGGTTTCGGTACGCAGCACCATCGTGGAAATGCGGTCCGGGGTGGCAGGCTTGAGCACGGGTTGCAACATCGGTTTCAGGTTCACCCCAAGGTCGGGGTTGAGGTTGAAACCGCGCACATCCAGTAATTCAGCCAGGTCGATGCAGCCGTGTTCGACCACACGGATCGCCGCCCTGCTATTGATGCGGGCCAGGCGTTCGCGCAGGGCTTCAACCGCAGTTGGCTCGACCAGGTCGGTCTTGCTCAGCAGCAGACGATCGGCAAAGCCGACCTGGGCCTGAGCGATGGTCTGGGTCAGGTGCAGTTCGGCATGCGCGGCATCGACAAGGGTGATGATGCCGTCGAGGATGTAGCGCTCACGCAGCTCCTCGTCGATGAAGAACGTTTGCGCGACCGGCGCCGGGTCGGCCAGGCCGGTGCATTCGATCACCAGGCGATCGAAGGCGATTTCCCCTGCATCCAGGCGTTCAAGCAGCAGGTAAAGCGCGCGAGTCAGGTCGCCATGGATGCTGCAGCATACACAACCGTTGGCCAAGGTCATGACCTGCACCGGCTGGTCACCCAGCAGTTGGCTGTCGATGCCGGCCTCGCTGAATTCGTTTTCGATCACGGCGAGCTTCAGGCCATGCTCGGCCTTGAGCATGTGCCTGAGCAAGGTGGTCTTGCCGGCACCGAGGAAGCCCGTGAGGACGGTTACGGGAATGGGCGTCTGCACGCAAAATACTCCTGAATCTGAAAATGACTGTGGGAGCCGGTTACCCAGGCTCCCACAGATTTACACGTACCGCAGGCTCAACAGCACTTGGGCCCGGACTTGCCACCGTAGCGTGCTTCCTGGCGTTCGCGGAAGAACGCCTCGTAGCTCATCACCGGCTTGTCCGGATGCGTTTTCTGCATGTGTTCGACATAGTTGTCGTAGTCGGGCATGCCGACCATCAGGCGGGCTGCCTGCCCCAGGTATTTGCCCAGTCGACCCAAGTCGTTGAACATGATTGCAGTCCTCTCGATTACGCGTCAGGCAACGCCTGGAACGGGGTTTCCTTGTCGCTGCGTTCTTTGCGGCCCAAGGCGGCGTAGCCGACCTTGATGGCGAAGAACAGGATGCTGAAGACCACCAGCAGGAACAAGATCGTCAGGCCCGCGTTGGTGTAGGCGTTGAAGATCACGTGCTGCATCTGCCCGATGTCCTTGGCCGGGGCCAGTACCTGGCCGGCGTCCAGCGCAGTGCTGTACTTCTTGGCCAGGGCCAGGAAGCCGACAGCCGGGTTGGGGTCGAACAGCTTGATCAGGCCTGCAGCCGTGGTGCAGATCAGCAGCCATACGGCCGGCAGCAGGGTGACCCAGATGTAGCGCTGACGCTTCATCTTGATCAGCACAACAGTACCGAGCATCAAGGCGATACCGGCCAGCATCTGGTTGGAGATACCAAACAGCGGCCACAGGGTGTTGATGCCACCCAGCGGGTCGATGACGCCCTGGTACAGCAGATAGCCCCAGAGTGCCACGCAGCCAGCAGTGGCAAGCAGGTTGGCCCCCCACGATTCAGTGCGTTTGAGTGCAGGCACGAAGCTGCCCAGCAGGTCCTGCAACATGAAGCGCCCGGCACGGGTACCAGCGTCTACCGCAGTGAGGATGAACAGCGCCTCGAACAGGATCGCGAAGTGGTACCAGAAGGCCATGGTGTTTTCACCTGGCAACACCTGGTGCAGGATCTGCGCGATACCGACCGCCAGGGTTGGCGCACCGCCGGCACGGGCCAGAATGGTGTGCTCGCCGATGTCACGGGCAACGGCTTCGAGCTGCTCGGGTGTAATCAGGAAGCCCCAACTGCTGACGGTCTGCGCCACCGACGCGACATCGGTACCGACCACTGCAGCCGGGCTGTTCATGGCGAAATACACGCCTGGCTCGATCACCGAGGCCGCAACCATGGCCATGATGGCGACGAACGATTCCATCAGCATGCCGCCGTAGCCGATATAGCGGGCGTTGGTTTCGTTATCCAGCAGCTTGGGGGTGGTCCCCGAGGAAATCAGCGCGTGGAAGCCGGACACCGCACCACAGGCAATGGTGATGAACAGGAACGGGAACAGGGTACCCTTCCACACCGGGCCCGTACCGTCGGTGAACTGGGTCAGCGCCGGCATTTTCAGCTCGGGAGCGATGATCAGGATACCGATGGCCAGGCCAAGGATCGTGCCGATCTTGAGGAAGGTCGACAGGTAGTCACGCGGTGCCAGCACCAGCCACACCGGCAGCACGGCGGCGACAAAACCGTAGCCCACCAGCATCCAGGTGATCTGCACGCCGGTGAACGTGAACGCCGGGCCCCACACCGGGTCTGCAGCGATCACGCCCCCCAGCCAGATCGAGGCCAGCAGCAGTACCACGCCAACGACCGAGATTTCGCCAATACGGCCCGGACGGATGTAGCGCATGTAGATGCCCATGAACATCGCGATCGGGATGGTCGCCATCACCGTGAACATGCCCCAAGGGCTTTCAGCCAGGGCCTTGACCACGATCAGTGCCAGCACCGCGAGGATGATGATCATGATCAGGAAGCAGCCAAACAGGGCGATGGTGCCCGGGATTCTGCCCATTTCCTCGCGCACCATGTCGCCCAGCGAGCGCCCATTGCGGCGGGTAGACAGGAACAGGACCATGAAGTCCTGCACCGCACCGGCCAGCACCACGCCGGCGATCAGCCACAGCGTGCCGGGCAGGTAGCCCATTTGCGCGGCGAGTACCGGCCCGACCAAGGGGCCCGCGCCGGCGATGGCAGCGAAGTGGTGACCGAAAAGAATGTGTTTGTTGGTCGGGACGTAGTCCAGGCCATCATTGTTGAGCACCGCCGGGGTGGCACGGCGCGGGTCGAGTTGCATCACCTTGGTGGCGATGAACAGGCTGTAGTAACGATAGGCGACCAGGTAGATGGCCACTGCCGCGACCACGATCCACAAGGCGTTGATCGCCTCGCCGCGACGCAGGGCAACCACACCCAGTGCGCAGGCGCCTATGACTGCCAGCGCCAGCCACGGAATATGGCGTAGCAGGCTATTATTGTTGTTCATGGTTAGCTTCCAGCTGGTGGATTGGAAAGACCGCCCACCGAGTCTAGGGCCAGTCAAGCGGCATTGCCACACTTGCTTCGTTCTAGAGCCTCTGCGGCCTGATTGCAGTACCTGATGCACATGCAACTCTAACTATAGTCAGGATGACACCTGATGACCTATTCGAGGATCCAAGCCATGAGCGATCATGACGAACGCCGCCGCTTTCAACGCATCGACTTCGATGCCCCCATCGAGCTGCGCCAAGGGCTGAAACGCTGGCCTGCAAAACTGCTGGACCTTTCACTCAAAGGCTTGCTGATCGAACGCCCCGCAGGCTGGGATGCCGACCTGACTCAGGACTTCGACGCCATCATCGAGCTGAACGAGGATGCCCGTGTGCAGATGCAGGTCGAACTGCGCCACGAAGAACCGGACCGCCTGGGCTTCATCTGCCTGTACATCGACCTCGACTCGATGAGCCATTTGCACCGTCTTGTGGAATTGAACGTGGCTGACAGCACCGAAATGATGCGTGAGCTGCGTGAACTCATCGAATAATAAAATCTCTTAGCTAGCTAATAGCCTTCCCGCCTGGTGTTTCTTGTCTACCCAGACAGCTTTAAGCCTGGGTAGCGTTGCTTTGTACACACCCTTCTAATACAGCTTCTGCCAAGTTGGTACGCCTTCTGCATTGGGTTTTAACACACCCTGCGGCCGGATCTGTTCGCGCTCCGATCAAAATATTGTATACAATTCTTGTGGCAATCATTTGTAGGAAGTGTCTACAGTAGCGGCACAACAATAAACAGAGAGCCTGCTCCATGACTACGTCCCCTAGCACGTCTCCCGCCAAGCGACCCGAGGATGAAAACCTCGGTCTTGGTGCCAACCTGGCCTATGGTCTGCAGCATGTGCTGACCATGTATGGTGGGATCGTCGCAGTACCCCTGATCCTGGGGCAGGCCGCGGGCCTGAATGGTGCCGAAATCGGCATGCTGATCGCCGCATCGCTGTTCGCCGGTGGCCTTGCCACCCTGCTGCAGACCCTTGGCCTGCCGTTCTTCGGTTGCCAGTTGCCGCTTGTGCAAGGCGTGTCGTTCGCCGGTGTGGCGACCATGGGTGCGATCCTGAGCAGCGAGGGGGGCGGTGGCCTGCCAGGAGTGCTCGGCGCGGTCATGGCTGCGTCGCTGATCGGCTTTCTGATCACACCGGTGTTTTCGCGCATCACCAAGTTCTTCCCGCCGCTGGTGACCGGTATCGTCATCACCACCATCGGCCTGACTCTGATGCCGGTTGCTGCACGCTGGGTAATGGGTGGCAACAGCGCCTCGCCGGAGTTCGGCAGCGTGGCCAACATCGGCCTGGCCGGGCTGACCTTCGCCATCGTGCTGCTGCTGAGCAAGCTTGGCAGCGCAACCATCTCACGCCTGTCGATCCTGCTGGCCATGGTGGTCGGCACGCTGATCGCCTGGGCATTGGGCATGACCGATTTCAGCAAGGTCAGCGAAGGCCCGATGTTCGCCTTCCCCACACCTTTCCACTTTGGCATGCCGGAGTTCCACATCGCCGCGATCCTGTCGATGTGTATCGTGATCATGGTCACCCTGGTGGAAACGTCGGCCGATATCCTCGCCGTGGGTGAGATCATCGACACCAAGGTGGACTCCAAGCGCCTGGGCAACGGCCTGCGCGCCGACATGGCATCGAGCATCCTGGCGCCGATTTTCGGTTCGTTCACCCAGAGCGCGTTCGCCCAGAACGTTGGCCTGGTGGCCGTGACTGGGGTCAAGAGCCGCTACGTGGTGGCTACCGGCGGCGTGATTCTGGTGGTACTCGGCCTGCTGCCAGTCATGGGCCGGGTGATTGCCGCCGTGCCTACCCCGGTACTGGGCGGCGCCGGTATCGTGCTGTTCGGCACCGTGGCGGCCAGCGGTATCCGCACCCTGTCCAAGGTCAGCTACAAGAACAACGTCAACCTGATCATCGTCGCGGCCTCGCTGGGCTTCGGCATGATCCCGATTGCCGCGCCGACCTTCTACCACCACTTCCCGAACTGGTTCGAGACCATCTTCCACTCCGGCATCAGCTCGGCGGCGATCATGGCCATCCTGCTGAACCTGATCTTCAACCACTTCACCACCGGCAACTCGGAAAACCAGTCAGTGTTCGCTGCAGCCTACGAGCGGACCATCCAGTATTCGGACATTTCCGCGCTGCGTGATGGGGACTACTTCAAAGATGGCAAGCTGTTCGATGCCGAAGGTAACGAAGTGCCGATGCTGGAACTGGACGAGCATGGCAATGAAACGGTCAGGCGCACGGCCGTTGCCGAGCACTGACTGATTGCAGGAGCGAGCTTGCTCGCTCCTGCACACTATTCGAACAATGCATCCAGCGCCTGTTCCAGGCGGGTAACGGCAATCACCTGCAAACCCGCAGGCGCTTCTTTCGGCGCATTGCCCTTGGGTACGATGGCACGCTTGAAGCCGTGCTTGGCCGCTTCCTTCAAGCGCTCCTGACCACTGGGCACCGGCCGTACCTCGCCCGACAAGCCAATCTCGCCAAACACCAGCAAACCGTGGGCCAGTGGCCGGTTACGCAAGCTGGACATCACCGCCGCCAGCAGCGCCAGGTCCGAAGCCGTTTCCAGCACCTTCACCCCGCCGACCACGTTGAGAAACACATCCTGGTCATGGGTCGGGATACCGCCATGGCGGTGGAGCACCGCCAACAACATGGCCAGGCGGTTCTGGTCCAGGCCCAAGGTTACCCGCCGCGGGTTGGCCAGATGGCTATCGTCGACCAGCGCCTGCACCTCGACCAGCATTGGCCGGGTACCCTCCCAGGTTGCCATCACCACGCTACCCGGCACCTCTTCCTGAGTACGGTTGAGGAAGATCGCCGACGGGTTGGATACCTCCTTGAGGCCACGATCGGTCATGCCGAACACGCCCAGCTCGTTGACCGCGCCAAAGCGGTTCTTGACCGCCCGCAGCAAGCGCAGCCGGCCATCGGACTCACCTTCGAAATACAGCACCGTGTCGACCATGTGCTCCAGCACCCTTGGGCCAGCCAGCGAGCCTTCCTTGGTCACGTGGCCGACCAGAAAAATTGCCGTACCGCTTTGCTTGGCATAGCGCACCAGCAACGCTGTGCTTTCGCGCACCTGGGCCACGCCGCCCGGGGCCGATTGCAACTGCTCGGTGAAAATGGTCTGGATCGAGTCGATCACCATTACCCGCGGCTTCTCGACCCGCGCCGTGGCAATGATCGTCTCGATGCAGGTTTCGGTCATCACCTTGAGCTGGTCCTGGGGTAGGCCCAGCCGCCGCGAGCGCATGGCCACCTGCTGCTGCGACTCCTCCCCCGTGACATACAGTGCCGGCATGCCCACGGCGATGTTGCACAAGGTCTGTAGCAAAATGGTCGACTTGCCGATGCCGGGGTCACCGCCAATCAGCACCACCGAGCCATCCACCAGGCCGCCACCCAGCACGCGGTCCAGTTCGGTGCTGCTGGTCGTGAAACGCGGGATTTCCTCGACACTGACTTCGGCCAGGGTCTTGATCTGCGCTTGCTGTCCTGTCCAGCCAGCGCGGCCGCTACTGGGTGCAGCAGCGCCGCCGCTTTCGATCATGGTTTCGACCAGGGTGTTCCAGGCCCCGCATTCGCCGCACTGGCCGGCCCATTTGGGGAAGGTCGCGCCGCATTCGGTGCAGCCATACAAGCGCTTGGCCTTGGCCATGGGTGGGGTCTCCTGGAAAAATTCGCCATGATAACTGAGCAGGACGTGTCTCGAACGCTTCGAGATGCGACAAAACTATTCGTTCTAACTGCAGTCTGTAGCCCTGAACACAACGCATGAAGCGTTTAAGTGGCTTACACTGCGTTAACCTCACCTTTTGTTACAAGGAACCAAACATGGGCGTGCTCAACGAGTTCAAGGCTTTCGCAGTCAAAGGCAATGTCGTCGACATGGCGGTCGGTATCATCATCGGCGCGGCCTTCGGCAAGATCGTCTCGTCCTTCGTCGGCGACGTGATCATGCCGCCACTGGGCCTGCTGATCGGCGGCGTGGACTTCAGCGACCTGGCCATTACCCTGAAGGCTGCCGAAGGTGACGTACCAGCGGTGGTGCTGGCGTATGGCAAGTTCATCCAGACCGTGATCGACTTCGTGATCGTGGCCTTTGCCATCTTCATGGGCGTGAAGGCGATCAACAAGCTCAAACGTGAAGAAGCCGTGGCGCCGACTACGCCGCCTGTGCCTTCGGCTGAAGAGACGCTGCTGACCGAAATCCGCGATTTGCTCAAGACGCAGAACCAGAACCGCTTGCCCTGAAATTGCCGGGGGCGCTGTAGGAGCGGGCATGCTGGCGAAGAATCCAGTGCGGTGGATAGCACCGGCTTCGCCGGTGTTCGCGGGTAAACCCGCTCCTACACGGCGGCCTGTGTCCAACCTCCGATGTGTGTCCACCACCAATCCGGTGTAGGAGCGGGTTTACCCGCGAATACGGTGGCGGCAGCAACGGTGAACGGCGGGTGGAGACTGGCCAGCAGGCCCGGCCCTTTCGCGGGTAAACCCGCGCCTACAGGCCCCGCAACGGCCGCAATGGACTTACCAGTAGTTCTCGACTGCCACCTGCCCCGGCCGCTTGCTCAGGCTCAATTGCAGATCGCGCGCCTTGAGGACCTTGCGGGTTTCGTCGATCATTTCCGGGTTGCCGCACAGCATCACACGAGAATGCTCCGGCGACAGTTCAAGCCCTGCCGCCCTCTCCAGCTCGCCATTCTCGATCAACGTGGTAATCCGCTGATTCAACGCCCCAGGGTGTTGTTCACGGGTCACCACGGGAATGAACTGCAACTTGCCCGCGTACTCGGCCAGATAATCGCGCTGTTCCAGCCCGGCAATTTCATCCACATAGGCCAGCTCCTTCGCTTCGCGCACTGAATACACCAGCTTGATGCTGTCAAAGCGCTCCCAGGCCTCGAAGTCCTGCAGGATCGACATGAATGGCGCAATGCCGGTACCGGTAGCCAGCAGCCACAGGTCACGACCACCGACGAAGCGGTCGAGGGTGAGAAAACCGAACGCCTGTCGGTCGATCAGCAATGTATCGCCTGCACCCAAACGGCTCAGCTCACTGGTGAACTCACCACCTGGCACCACGATGGAAAAGAAATCCAGGTGCTCGTCATGGGGGGCGCTGACCATGGAATAGGCGCGCCACACCACACTACCATCGGCCTTGGTCACACCTAGCCGGGCGAATTGGCCGGAACGGAAGCGGAACCCCGCATCGCGCGTAACCCGCAGGCTGAAGAGGTTCGGCGTCAGTGGCTGAACGTCAAGCAGTGTCTGGCGAGTGAACTTTTCGGCGCTAGCGGTCATATCGGGCTCCAAGGTTGGCGTGTGCACAGTGTCGCCTAAAGTGGCCAGGATAAAAACCACCGCTTTGTAGGGCCTCATCCAGGGTGATCGTGCCGAACTCGCAGAAAATCCTGTTCGCTATAACAAAAAAATCCCAACAGGATGGTAGGTCTTTTCCTACAATCATCCGGGTACTCAAACGGATTGGATCCTGTGCACCCGAAGGAGTGTTTCAGATGCTTCACTGGAAACCCGAGTATCTTCATGCGTTCGTCAGCGAACGCAGCCCGCAGAAGCTATTCGACATTGCAGTCCATCTGGCTCAGGACCTGGACATGGATTACCTTGGGCTGAACATCCGCATTCAGATCGCTACGCAAACGCCAAGGCTGTACCTCTACAGCAACTACCCAAGTGAGTGGATCGAACGCTACCAGCGCGACGACTTCTACAAGCAGGACCCGGCAGCGAACCTGAGTCACAGCTCGACGATGCCGGTGCTGTGGACCGATGACCTGTACAAGGAAGCTCCGCAATTTCGCGAAACGGCCTGCCAGCATGGCTTGCGCCACGGCTGGACACAGTCGCTTCACGATCAGCAGCACAACGAGAGCCAGATCAGTGTCGCTCGGCCAAACGGCCACATCGATATGCTCGAGCTGTACGACAAAGCCGGCAGTGTGCAGTGGCTGTGCCACACCCTTCACGCTGTACTGGGCGAGCACCACCTGAACGCCCTATGCCCACCCCAGCCGAAAATGAGCGAGCGTGAACTGGAAGTGCTGAAATGGTCTGCCGCCGGCAAGACCGCTGCCGATGTTGCCTCCATCCTCTCGCTGTCGCAAAGCACGGTCAATTTCCATATCCGCAGCGTGATCACCAAGACCAACGCAGCCAACAAGGCCGGAGCCATTGCCATTGCCGCCTTGCGTGGCTGGATCTGATCTTCGAACCTGCGACCTCGGGCAAAGCCCTGTAGAATCGCCCGGCAAAGCCCGGCGCGAACCGCAACGGGCAGTTTCGTACCCGAGCCAGACGCCATGCCCCTGTTGACCACCCCCTATGCCGAACTCGACCTGATCCGCCAGCCGGAGCAGGCCAACGACCCGTTGCAGGCCTTCGATGCCGCCGACGAGTACCTGCTTGCGCAGCTACACGATCAGGCACCCGACGCCAATTGCCGGGTACTGGTGCTCAATGACAGCTTCGGTGCCCTGGCCGCCAGCCTGGCGGGCCAGTTGCAGGTGGTCAGCAGCGGTGACTCGCACCTGGGGCACCTGGCCCTGGAAAAGAACCTGGCGCGCAATGGCCTGCCGTTCGACAGTGTGCCGTTCGTACCGGCCAGCGAACACTGGCAAGGCCCGTTCGACCGGGTGCTGGTGCGTGTACCCAAGACCCTGGCCCTGCTGGAAGAACAACTGATCCGCCTGCAAGGCCAGTTGGCACCCGGTGCGCAGGTGATTGCCGGTGCGATGATCAAGCACCTGCCGCGGGCGGCCGGCGACCTGATGGAAAAGTACATCGGCCCCGTACAGGCTTCGCTGGCCCTGAAAAAGGCCCGTTTGCTGACAGCAACGGTTGCCGAGCGGCCGCTCGCCAAGTCCCCCTACCCCAGCTGCTACCGCCTCGACGTGCCGGCACTTGACTTGATCAACCACGCCAACGTGTTCTGCCGTGAAGGCCTGGATATCGGGACGCGGGCGTTCCTCCCGCATCTACCACGCGACCTCGGCCGTGCGCGGGTGGCAGACCTGGGCTGCGGCAACGGCGTGCTCGCAATCGCCAGCGCCCTGGCCAATCCGGAGGCCGAGTACACCCTGGTCGACGAGTCGTACATGGCAGTGCAATCGGCGCAGGAGAACTGGCTGGCAGCGTTGGGCGAGCGCCCGGCGACCTTCTTCGCGGCCGATGGCCTGGCCGGGCTGGAGAAGCAGTCGCTGGATGTGGTGCTGTGCAACCCGCCGTTCCATCAACAGCAGGTAGTGGGCGATTTCCTCGCCTGGCGCATGTTCCAGCAGGCGCGTGAAGCGCTGGTGGTAGGTGGGGCGCTGTACATCGTGGGTAACCGGCACCTGGGCTATCACAGCAAGCTGGCGCGGTTGTTCCGGGGAGTGGAGCAGGTGGCGGCAACGCCCAAGTTCGTCATTCTGAAAGCCCGCAAGTAAGCGCGCCACCGCACCCGTAGGAGCGGGCTTGCCCGCGAACACCGGCAACGCCGGTGCCATCTAGCGCGTTGCCTGCTTCGCGGGCAAGCCCGCTGCCGCTCTTTATCAATGTGTGGTCAGCCCCGCCGCCCCCATGAACAGCCGCATCACCCAGGCCGCCACACCCAGCGCTGCGACGCTCATTGCCCAGATCAGCAACAGCCAACCCAGTCGCTGCCACAGCGGTTTCTTGTCTTCCAAACCATGTTTGCCAGCCATCATGCGGCCCTCCTAGTGGTAGCCGTCTTCGTGGGTGACCTTGCCGCGGAACACATAGTAGCTCCAGAAGGTATACATCAGGATAAACGGCAGGATGAACAGGGTACCCACCAGCATGAAGCCCTGGCTTTGCGGTGGCGCTGCGGCATCCCAGATCGAAATCGACGGCGGGATGATGTTAGGCCACAGGCTGATTCCCAAGCCGCTGTAGCCAAGGAAGATCAGTACCAGCGTGAGCAGGAACGGCGTGTAGTGCGCGTTGCGTGCCACCGCTTTGAGCAACCCGTAGAAGGTCACCAGCACCAGCAGCGGTACCGGCATGAACCAGATCAGGTTGGGCATGCTGAACCAGCGGTCGGCAATCTGCGGGTAGGCGATGGGCGTCCACAGGCTGACGATACCGATCACCACCAGCAGCACCAGCGCCAGCGGTCGGGCCATATCGTGCATCTTCTGCTGCAGCGGCCCTTCGGTCTTCATGATCAGCCAGGTGCAACCCAGCAAGGTGTAGGCCACGATCAACCCCAGCCCGCAGAACAGGCTGAATGGGGTCAGCCAGTCCAGGGTGCCACCGGCAAAATGCCGGTCGACCACCTTGAACCCCTCCAGGAACGCGCCCAGCGCCACACCCTGGAAGAAGGTGGCGATCAGCGAACCCCAGATAAAAGCCTTGTCCCAGATGTGCCGTTTGTCGGCCTTGGCCTTGAAGCGGAACTCGAAGGCCACGCCTCGGAAAATCAGGCCGATCAGCATCAGGATCAGGGGCAGGTACAGGGCCTCGAGGACCACGGCATACGCCATCGGGAAGGCACCGAACAGTCCGGCACCGCCCAGGATCAACCAGGTTTCGTTGCCGTCCCATACCGGCGCGACAGTGTTCATCATGACATCACGGTCCTGCTCGCCCTTGACGAAGGGGAAGAGCATGCCGATCCCCAGGTCGAATCCGTCCATCACCACGTACATCATGACGCCGAAGATGATGATCACGGCCCAGATCAGTGGAAGGTCGATACCCATGGTTCAGTTCCCCTCGTTCAGGCTGGCAGAGGTGGCCTCGCGGCCATCATCGGCGGCGGACAAAGGCCGTGCCGGCGTGCGTTTCTGGCCTGGGCCTCCCGGTGTGTGCTCGTCACCCTCGCCGGTCTGCGGCCCTTTGCGTACCAGGCGCATCATGTAGCCAAGGCCGGTGCCAAACAGGGCGAAGTACACCACCACGAACGCCACAAGGGTGAAGCCGAGCTGGGCGTAGCTGTGGTTGGAAACACCGTCCGCCGTGCGCATCAGGCCGTACACCACCCAGGGCTGGCGGCCAATTTCGGTGGTGAACCAGCCGGCCAGCAGCGCGACCAGCCCGGATGGGCCCATCCACAGGGCCACATGCAGGAACGGGCGTGAACTGTACAGCGTGCCGCGTTTGCGCAACCACAGGCTCCACAGGCCAACGAAGATCATCAGGAAACCAAGCCCGACCATGATCCGGAACGACCAGAACACAATGGTCGAATTAGGCCGGTCCTCAGGCGGGAACTCCTTCATCGCCGGCACCTGCTGGTCCAGGCTGTGAGTCAGGATCAGGCTGCCGAGCGCCGGGATCTCGATCTTGAACCGGGTAGTCTCGGCCTCCATGTCGGGAATGCCGAACAGGATCAGCGGCGTCGGCTCACCGGGCACGTTCTCCCAGTGGCCTTCGATCGCGGCAATTTTCACCGGCTGGTGCTTGAGGGTATTGAGGCCGTGGAAATCGCCGATCACTGCCTGAATCGGGGCGACGATCAGTGCCATCCACATGGCCATCGACAGCATCTTGCGCACGGCCGGGTTGTCACGCCCGCGCAGCAGGTGCCAGGCCGCCGAGGCACCGACGAAGAACGCGGTGGACACGAACGCGGCAGTGGCCATGTGCATCAGGCGGTAGGGGAAGGAGGGGTTGAACACCACCGCAAACCAGTCCACCGGCACCACCCGACCATCGATGATCTCGTGACCTTGCGGGGTTTGCATCCAGCTGTTCGAGGCGAGAATCCAGAAGGTCGAGACCAGCGTACCGAGCGCTACCATCACCGTGGAGAAGAAGTGCAGACCACGGCCGACGCGGTTCCAGCCAAACAGCATGACGCCCAGGAAGCCGGCTTCGAGGAAGAACGCAGTCAGTACTTCGTAGGTGAGCAGCGGGCCGGTGACGGCGCCGGCAAAGTCGGAGAAGCGGCTCCAGTTGGTGCCGAACTGGTAGGCCATGACCAGGCCGGAGACGACGCCCATGCCGAAGTTGACGGCGAAGATCTTTGACCAGAAGTGATAGAGGTCACGGTAGACCTGGTTGTGGGTCCGCAGCCATAGGCCTTCGAGGACTGCCAGGTAGCTGGCCAGGCCAATGGTGATGGCCGGGAACAGGATGTGGAACGACACGGTAAAGGCAAACTGCATTCGGGCGAGCTCTAAGGCCTCTATTCCGAACATGGTGCTTCCTCTTCAGATAATCCGGCGTCCGGGCTTGTGGCCTCAGTCGCCCACTGCCCCCACTGGGTCGAGTACGGCGTGTTGGAATTGTTCTGTTCGATCGCAGGGATTCCGGCCAGACGGCCATTTCATTGATCTGGAACGATTGACCCAGATCAATTAATGCTAGGAAGCATAGTCCCGAATGGCCCGGTGGGCCGTGTGGTGGATTGCCGCGTGACCTGTTGCCTCACCCTCTTTAATTAACAGTAGAAAAGTGCCGAACAGAGCAAACAGTAACCGTTTGTTACAAACAGGTGATACGCTGCGCACCCCCTCTACTGCGCCGAGGCCCCTGGTTTCCGATGTCCGATTCCGCACCGCAGTTGTTGCGTCACCATCGTCCTTTTTTGGCCTTCTGGCTGGCCCGCGTGTTCACCGCCAGCGGCTTCCAGATGCTCACCGTGGCCATCGGCTGGCACCTCTACCAATTGACCGGCAACGTCCTGGACCTGGGCCTGGTCGGCCTGGTCGAGTTCGCCCCACGGGTGCTGTTCATGCTGCACACCGGCCATGTCGCCGACCGCTATGACAGGCGCAAGGTCGCCGCCCTGTGCCAAAGCCTTCAGGGGCTGATTGCCCTGGCGCTGGCAGTGGGCAGTGCCACCGACAACGTCACCCGCGAACTGATCTTTGCCCTGGCCTTCCTGCTCGGCGCCACCCGCTCATTCGAAATGCCGGCAACCCAGGCGCTGCTGCCCAACGTGGTACCGGCCGGGCTGTTCCCGCGGGCAGTGGCGGCGTCGGCCTCGGCCACCCAGTCGGCGACCATCGTGGCGCCGGCGGTGGGCGGCTTTCTGTATGCCTTTGGCAGCATGTGGGTGTATGGCCCGACGGTGGCCCTGTACGCCATTGCCTGCGTGCTGACCCTGAGCCTGCAGGCGCACGGCCAGGTCGCCCAGCGCGGACGCGCCAGCATCGAATCGCTGCTGGCTGGCATCCGTTTCATTCGCAGCCGGCCCGACATCCTCGGCGCCATCTCGCTGGACCTGTTCGCCGTATTGTTGGGCGGGGCCACCGCGTTGCTGCCGGTATTTGCCAAAGACATCCTGCTGACCGGTCCGATGGGGCTTGGCCTGTTGCGCTCGGCGCCAGCGGTGGGGGCGTTGCTGATGTCGCTCTGGCTGGCGCGCTTCCCGTTCCAGCGCAACGTCGGGCGGACGATGTTCACTGCGGTCGGCGTGTTCGGCGTGGCGACCATCGCCTTCGGCCTGTCGACCTCGTTCTGGTTCTCGCTGGCGGTACTGGTGGTACTGGGTGCGGCAGACATGATCAGCATGGTCATTCGCAGCTCGTTCGTGCAGCTGGAGACACCGGATGAAATGCGTGGGCGGGTGAGCGCAGTGAACGGCTTGTTCATCGGTGCCTCGAACCAGCTCGGTGAGTTCGAATCGGGGGTGACCGCGCACTGGTTTGGTACAGTGCCGGCGGTAGTGCTGGGCGGGGTGGGCACTTTGGTGGTGACCGGGGTGTGGATAAAACTGTTCCCTACCCTGGCCAAGCGGGATCGGTTGCATAACGGGTGATGCGTCACCCGTGCCGGCCTGTTCGCGGGCAAGCCCGCGCCTGCAGGGGACGTTACCCGCGCAGGGCCAGAAAAACCCATTCCCCAACGGCCATAGGCCCCCGCCATGCATGCTGGTATCATGCGCGGCTTTTTTCCTCCCCACACAAAACCACAGCATCCGGTACGGTCTGTGCTTTGCTGATGGGGTCGATACATTCATGGCGCCGGGGGCGCCTTGGGGAGCGGGCATGCTGGAAAGGCTGTTTCAACTAAGAGCACACAACACCAACGTGCGCACCGAGATTCTCGCGGGCGTCACCACCTTCCTGGCCATGGCCTACATCCTGTTCGTCAACCCGAGCATCCTCGGCGAGACCGGCATGGACAAGGGCGCGATCTTCGTCGCCACCTGCCTGGCAGCGGCCATCGGCTCCGCCACCATGGGCCTGATTGCCAACTACCCGATCGCCCTGGCACCGGGCATGGGCCTGAACGCATTCTTCACCTACACCGTGGTGCTGCACATGGGCCACACCTGGCAGGTGGCACTGGGAGCCGTGTTCCTGTCGGCGGTGATGTTCTTCCTGCTGTCGATCTTCCGCATCCGCGAGTGGATCGTGAACAGCATCCCGCTGCCGCTGCGTTCGGCGATTGCCGCGGGGATCGGCCTGTTCCTGGCATTGATCGCCCTGCATAACGCCGGCATCGTCGTCGATAACCCAGCCACTTTGGTGGGCATGGGCGACCTCAAGCAGCCGTCGGTGATTCTCGCCACACTGGGCTTCTTCCTGATCGTCGGCCTTGAGTCGCTGAAAGTGCGCGGCGCGGTGCTGATCGGTATCCTGGCCGTCACCGTCGCGTCGATCGCCATGGGCGTCACGCCGTTCGGCGGGATCGTGTCGATGCCACCTTCGCTGGCACCCACCTTCCTGCAGCTGGACATCGCCGGTGCCCTCGATGTGGGCCTGATCAGCGTGATTTTCGCGTTCCTGTTCGTCGACCTGTTCGACAATTCCGGCACCCTGATCGCCGTGGCCAAGCGCGCCGGCCTGATGGGCAAGGACGGCCACATGCCGAAGATGGGCCGCGCCCTTATCGCCGACAGCACCGCCGCCATGGCCGGCTCCCTGCTGGGCACCTCGACCACCACCAGCTATATCGAGTCCGCTGCGGGTGTGAGCGCCGGTGGCCGCACCGGCCTGACGGCCATCGTGGTTGCCGTGCTGTTCCTGCTGGCGCTGTTCTTCGCCCCCCTGGCCGGCAGCGTGCCGGCGTTCGCCACCGCTCCGGCGCTGCTGTTCGTCGCGGTGCTGATGGCCTCGGGCCTGGCGGAAATAAACTGGGACGACGTCACCGAAGCCGCACCGGTGGTGGTAACTGCCTTGGCCATGCCGCTGACGTACTCGATCGCCAATGGTATCGCCTTCGGCTTCATCGCCTGGACCGCCGTCAAACTGATTTCCGGCCGCCGTCGCGACCTGAACCCGGCCCTGGTGATCCTTTCCATCCTGTTCGTCATCAAGCTAGGCTGGTTCAACGCATGAGTGCTGCTTTCGACCCCTCCTCCTACGCCACCCAACTGGACGCCAAGGTGGCCCGGCTGCGCGAGCTGCTGGCGCCATTCGGCGCGCCGGAACCGGCTGTTTTCGACTCACCGCGCGAGCATTACCGCCTGCGCGCCGAGTTCCGTCTGTGGCGCGAGGATGGCCAGCGCCACTACGCCATGTTCGCCCCAGGCGAGAAGCACAAAGCAATCCTGATCGACGATTTCCCCATTGCCAGCGAACGCATCAACGCGTTGATGCCACGCCTGAAGGCAGCCTGGCAGGCCAGCGAAGAACTGGGCAACCGCCTGTTCCAGGTGGAGTTCCTCACCACCCTGGCTGGCGATGCGATGATCACGATGTGCTATCACCGCCCGCTGGACGAGGCCTGGGAAGTGGAAGCACGGCAACTGGCTGAAGCGCTGGGGGTGAGCGTCATCGGCCGTTCCAAGGGCAAGCGCCTGGTTATCGGCCGCGACTACGCGGTGGAAAAACTCGATGTGGCTGGCCGCGTGTTCAGTTACCGCCAGCCGGAGGGTGCGTTCACTCAGCCCAACGGCGCAGTGAACCAGAAGATGCTCAGCTGGGCCTTCGAGGCCATGGGCGATCGTGAGGATGACTTGCTGGAATTGTATTGCGGCAACGGCAACTTCACCCTGCCGCTGGCCACGCGTGTACGCCAGGTGCTGGCCACCGAAATCAGCAAGACGTCGGTCAATGCCGCACTGAGCAACCTTGACGAAAACGCTGTGGATAACGTGCGGCTGGTACGCTTGTCGGCAGAGGAGCTGACCCAGGCACTGAATGAGGTGCGGCCGTTCCGTCGCCTGGAAGGCATCGACCTGAAGAGTTATCAGTTCGGTACCGTGTTCGTCGACCCACCGCGGGCAGGGATGGACCCGGATACCTGCGAGCTGACCCGGCGTTTCGAACGCATCCTGTACATCTCGTGCAACCCGGAAACGCTGGCAGCGAACATCGCCCAGTTGCAGGACACCCACCGCATCGAGCGCTGTGCATTGTTTGACCAGTTCCCGTACACCCACCATATGGAGAGTGGGGTTCTGCTGGTTCGGCGCTGATCGTTGTATTGCCGGGGCTGCTTTGCAGCCCATTCGCGGGCAAGCCCGCTCCTACATTGATCGGCGTACAGCCCATTGCTCAGCGTACAGCCGATTGCTCGGTGCACAGCCATTGCTCGGCATACGCAGATCGTTGTAGGAGCGGGCTTGCCCGCGAATGGGCCGCAGAGCGGCCCCAAGCTTCACCTCAGAAGTCGAAGAAGACGGTCTCCCCTTCCCCCTGAATACGGATATCAAAGCGGTACGCCGTCTTCCCATCCACTTCGCAACGCTTGGCAATCAAGGTTTCACGCCGCTGCGGCTGCTCGATCAGGTTGAGCACCGGGCACTTGGCATTGGCCTGGGCCTCATCATCGAAATACAGGCGCGTGTGCAGGTGGATGTTGATGCCACGGGCAAACAGGCTGATGTTGATGTGCGGCGCCATCGGCACGCCCGCAGCGTTGTTCACCACACCCGGCTTGACCGTGTGCAGCGTCCACTCACCGGCATCGAAGGTCGTGGCGGTGCGGCCGAAGCTGTTGAAGGCGTTTTCCAGGTTGTAGGCATCCTGGTACTCGCCGTTAGCGTCGGCCTGCCACACTTCCAGGAACGAGTCGCGCACCAGGTGGCCGTTACCGTCATACACCTGGCCGAGCAGCAGAATGTGCTCGCCTGGTGCGTCTGGCTTGGCCAGGCGGTTCCAGATTTCCTGATCGCGGGTCGGGTTGCCGGCCGCTTCCAGGGCCAGGCCGATGTGCACATAGGGGCCGGCAGTCTGCGAAGGGGTTTCCGGCAGCAGTTCGATTGGCATGGCGGGGTCCTCAGCAGTTTTCGAAGTGGGTCTTGCGCTGGCCGCGCAGCACGATGTCGAAGCGGTAGGCCAGGCAGTCCATCGGGTTGGCGTTGCTCATGTCGAGCTTGGCGATCAACTGCTGCACGGCTTGCGGGTTGGCGATCGACTTGACGATCGGGCACATCGGGATCAGCGGGTCACCTTCGAAGTACAGCTGGGTGATCAACTTGGTGGCGATCGATGGGCCGCTGATGGCGAAGTGGATATGCGCCGGGCGCCAGTCGTTCGGGCCGTTGCGCCATGGGTACGGGCCCGGCTTGATGGTGCGGAAGCTGTAGTAGCCGTCGCGGTCGGTCAGGCACCGGCCAACACCACCAAAGTTCGGGTCCAGCGGCGCCAGGTAGCGGTCGTTCTTGTGGCGATAGCGGCCGCCGGCGTTGGCTTGCCACATCTCTACCAGAGTGTTCGGCACAGGCTTGCCGTACTGATCGACGACACGGCCGGCGACGATGATGCGCTCGCCAATGGGCAGGCCACCATTATTGAAGTTCAGCAGCAGGTCATGGTCGTGGGCGCCGAAGCCCAGGTGGGAAAAGTCCGGACCAGTGGTTTCGCTGATCGACTGCGGAATGCTGACCAGTGCCTGGCGCGGCGAGCGGGCAACGGAGGTCTTGTAGTCAGGCGTAAGGGCTTTAGGGTGCCAGTTGCGATCACGGATCACGAAGCGGCTGTTGTCCTGGGCGGGCATGCCGGTTTCCTCTCTTGGAATTATGAGAACGCCTGAGTGTGGCAGGCGGACTTACAGTTTCCGGCAGGTCGCGGGCGATGAACATTGAAATCGACCCCTTGATACATAACCAAATGGTTATGGATAAACGCCTCGGCCTGACAGGTTCCACCTTCGTGAACTAATCTTTGTCTTCTTGTTTCACGCTCGGAGAGCATTCATGGAATGGCGAAAAGGCCGACGCAGCGACAACGTGGTCGATGCCCGAGGCGAAGGTGGCGGCGGCGGCATGCGTTTCGGCGGCGGCAAGGGGCTGGGGCTTGGGGCAATCCTGCTGATCGTCGGCATCGGCTGGCTCACCGGGCAGGACCCGTTGCAGATTCTTGGCCAGCTTGCCGGCCAGATGGAGCAACAACAACAGCAGACGGCGCCCAGTGGTGCGGGCGGCAAGGCGCCACCGGCCAACGACCAGCAAGCCGAGTTCGTCGCCTCGGTTCTGGGTGACACCGAAGACACCTGGAAAGCCCTGTTCGCCGAGGCCGGCAAACAATACCGTGACCCCAAACTGGTCCTGTTCAGCGGCCAGGTCAATTCGGCCTGCGGATTTGCCTCGGCAGCGGTTGGGCCGTTCTATTGCCCGGCGGACCAGCGGGTGTACCTGGACATGTCGTTCTTCCGTGAAATGGAAACCCGCTTCGCTGCAGCTGGCGACTTCGCCCAGGCCTACGTGATCGCCCATGAAATCGGTCACCATGTGCAGACACTGCTGGGCGTCTCGGCCAAGGTCGACGCCGCACGACGCGCTGGCCAGCGCATGGAGGGCGACAACGGCCTGTTGGTGCGCCAGGAGTTGCAGGCCGACTGTCTGGCCGGGGTATGGGCCTACCAGGCGCAGAAACGCCTGAACTGGCTGGAGCCAGGCGATGTCGAGGAAGCGCTGAATGCGGCCAATGCAATCGGCGACGACCGCCTGCAGCAGCAAAGCCGCGGGCGCGTAGTGCCAGACTCGTTCACCCACGGTACCTCGGCGCAGCGGGTGCGCTGGTTCAAGGCCGGGTTTGCCGAAGGTGAAGTGAACCGCTGCGACACCTTCAGTGCACGCACCCTCTGATACGCGGTGCAACAGGGACCGAGTGAGACCGCTTGCTGACATTTTGCTGAAAAAGCGTTTCAGCTTCCCCAATCATGGCCGATAACCCCTGCACGAATCAGCGGGCATCCAGAACAAAAACGCCTGGCGATCGAAGATCAAGAGAGCGAAATCAACTTCTGGAGAGCGTGCATGAACAGCTGGTTCGCCAACATCAGCGTCAACCTTAAACTCGGCCTGGGCTTCGGCCTGGTGCTGGTTCTCACTGGCCTGCTAGCCCTCACCGGCTGGACCAGCCTGGGCAGCCTGATCGACCGTAGCAACTGGATGGGCGATATTGGCCAGCTGAACAAGGACCTCACCGATCTGCGCATTGCGCGCCTGCAGTACATGATCGCCAACGGCGACGATACCGCCGCCGCCAACACCCTGGCCAAGCTGGACGCATTCAGCAAGCAGCAGGCCTACCTGGCCACCACCTTCAAAAGCCCGGAGAACGTCAAGCTGCTGGGTGAGCTGGGCGATACCATCAGTGCCTACAAGCTGTCGCTGAACAAGATGCGCCAGGGCTACGACGCCACCCGCGCAGCGCGCGTTTCCATGGACAGCTCGGCCATTCGCGCCGACCAGGCCATGGATGCGCTCAGCCAGGAGGTGATGGCTCGCCCCGAGGCTGACAGCGTGCGCCTGGCCCAGTACCAGCTGATCAGCAAGGCCCGCCAGCAGCTGCTGCAGGTACGCATCGATGTGCGTGGCTACATCGCCGAGAACAGCAGCGCCAACGAGCAGGCCGCCTTGCGCCAGCTGGATGCAGCACTGGCCGATACCGACAATCTCAAGCGCCAGCTGCCCAGCGCAGATACGCGCCTGCAACAGTTCGAAAACGCGGTACTGGCCTATCGTGACGCCGTACGCCAGTTCCGCGACGCGGTTGCCAACATCACCACCTCGCGCGCCGAAATGACCGTGCAGGGCGCCGACATCGTCAAGCGCAGTGACGCGCTGTACCAGATCCAGCTAGAGCGCCGTGACATCGAGAGTACCCAGGCCCGCAGCCTGCAGGCCATCGCCACACTGCTGGCGCTGCTGGTCGGCGTACTGGCGGCGGTGCTGATCACCCGCCAGATCACCCGCCCGTTGCAAGACACCCTGGTGGCCGTGGAAAAAATCGCCAGTGGCGACCTTACCCAGCACATGCGCGTCACCCGCCGTGACGAACTGGGCGTGCTGCAGCAAGGCATCGCGCGCATGGGCACCACCCTGCGCGAGCTGATCAGCGGCATCCGCGATGGCGTCACCCAGATTGCCAGCGCCGCCGAAGAGCTGTCGGCAGTCACCGAACAGACCAGCGCGGGCGCCAACAGCCAGAAAGTCGAGACCGACCAGGTGGCCACCGCCATGCACGAAATGGCCGCGACCGTTCAGGAAGTGGCGCGCAATGCCGAGCAGGCCTCACATGCAGCTACAGGTGCCGATGACGAAGCCCGTGCCGGCGACCGCGTGGTGGGCGAAGCGATTGGCCAGATCGAACGCCTGGCCGAAGACATGCACCGCTCCACCGAGGCCATGAACCTGCTGCAGCAGGAAAGCCAGAAAATTGGTAGCGTGATGGACGTGATCAAGTCGGTGGCCGAACAGACCAACCTGCTGGCGCTCAACGCAGCGATCGAGGCAGCGCGTGCCGGCGAGGCAGGCCGTGGCTTTGCCGTGGTTGCCGACGAAGTGCGCGGCCTGGCCCAGCGCACGCAGAAGTCTACCGAAGAGATCGAAGAGCTGATTGCCAGCCTGCAGCACGGTACCCAGCAAGTGGCGAATGCCATGCAGGGCAGCCGTACCCTGACCGACAGCAGCGTTGAACTGGCGCGAAAGGCCGGGTCATCGCTGGAGAGTATTACCAGTACGGTATCGAGCATCCAGTCGATGAACCAGCAGATTGCTGCGGCGGCAGAGCAGCAGAGTGCGGTGGCTGAAGAGATCAGCCGAAGCATCCTGAATGTGCGTGATGTGTCAGAGCAAACCGCAGCAGCCAGTGACGAGACGGCAGCGTCGAGTGTGGAGCTGGCGCGGTTGGGTGGGCAGTTGCAGACACTGGTCAGCCAGTTCCGCGTCTGACCTTTGGAACCTGGGGCCGCTTTGCGGCCCTTTCGCGACACAAGGCCCCAACGCAGGTCCTCGTGGGAGCGGCCTTGTGTCGCGATAGGAGGGCAAAGCCCTCCCGGCGTTCTGACAGGTACTACTTGACGATCATCCCTACCCCACGCCCACGTGGGTCGGAAGCGGTCTCAAGCTTCGCCCCATCGACGCGGATCGCCTGGATGTCGCCCATCTCCCAGCCCTGGTCCTCCAGCACATAGCCCATCTTCTTCAGCTCATCAGCTACCGGCCCGGTCAGTGGCGCATAGCTGTCGAAGTAAATGGTGTCCTTGGGCAGCAACTGATGGTGCACGCGCTGCGCCGCCACCGCCTTGTCCAGCGGCATGCCGTAGTCGTACAGGTTGTTCATCACCTGGAAGATCGAGGTAAAGATCCGTGAACCACCCGGGGTACCGATAACCAGCTCGACCTTGCCATCGCGGGTCATCAGGCTGGGACTCATCGACGACAGCATGCGCTTGCCTGGTTCGATCGCGTTGGCATCACCACCGACCACGCCAAAGGCGTTCGCCGCCCCCGGTTTGGCGCTGAAATCATCCATCTCGTCGTTGAGCAGGAAACCAGCGCCCTTCACCACCACACCACTGCCATAGTCGAGGTTGAGGGTGTAGGTATTGCTGACCGCGTTGCCCTGCTTGTCGACGATCGAGAAATGCGTGGTCTGGTGCGGTTCAAGGCCCGGCTTGACCTTGTCGGTGTCGGAAATGGCCTTCGGGTTGACTTGGGCTGCGCGCTTGGCCAGGTAATCCTTGGCCACCAGCTGGTCCACCGGCACCTTGGTGAAGGCCGGGTCGCCCAGGTAATCGGCGCGGTCGGCGAACACCCGCTTCTCGATCTCGGCCAGCAGGTGGATGTACTGCGCCGAGTTATGCGCCACACCTTTAAAGTCGGCCGCGCGGTCTTCCTTGATGCCCAGCAACTGGGCCAGCGCCACACCGCCTGAGCTCGGCGGTGGCGCGGTATACACCACATTGCCACGCCAGCTCACGGCCATCGGTTCACGCCATACCGCCTTGTAATCCTTGAGGTCATCTTTGGTAATCAGGCCTTTGTCAGCCTGCATCTGCGCCACCAGCAAATCGGCGGTCTTGCCTTGATAGAACTCGCTCACGCCCTTGTCGGCTATACGCTCCAGGGTCTGGGCCATTTCCGGCTGCTTGAACAGCTCGCCGACCTTCATGTTGCCGAAGTAATCGTTGAAGTTGGTCGCCGTCTTGAACATGCCTTGGGCATCGTTGCGGTACTGGTACTGCTTTTCCGCCACCTTGAAGCCATTTTTCGCATAGCCGATGGCCGGGGTCAGCAACTCGCTCCAGGGCAGCTTGCCGAACTTCTGGTGCGCCTCCCACAGGCCCATTACCGTACCGGGTACGCCTGCGGCGCGTGCCCCGACCAGGCTGAGGTTCTCGATGACCTCGCCCTTGTCGTCCAGGTACATGTTGCGCGTGGCGGCCTTGGGCGCGACTTCGCGGTAGTCGAGGAAGTAAGGCTTGCCATCGACAAACAGGGTCATGAAGCCGCCACCGCCGATATTACCGGCCTCTGGGTACGTCACCGCCAGGGTGAAGGCGGTCGCTACTGCCGCGTCCACCGCGTTGCCGCCCTTTTTCAGAATATCGGCGGCCACCTGTGCACCATATTGATCGGGGGCGGCCACCGCGCCGCCCTCCAGGGTGGCGGCGTAAACCGAGGAACAGCTCAGGATCGCGGCTGCGAGAGCCAGATACTGGAAAGGGACAATACGCATGACACTTCCTTGGTGTTGTTTTTGTTGAGCAGTCAGTAAGGCCGAAGCGCTTCGACTGTGCAATCAACCGTCGGAAGTTTCGCCGCCTGTGGACAGGATTTGTCGCGATCAGGCAACTCAGCAGGCGTACATCGCCAGCTTGCGCTGGATGAAATCCAGGAAGCACTGGATACGCAGTGCCAACTGGGTGTTGCGGTAATACACCGCGTGGATCGGCTGACGGTAGCCATTGTTGGCCTCGCTCAGCAGCACCTGCAGGCGCCCTGTGCGGATATCTTCGTGGGTCATGAAGTGCGACAGGCTGACGATGCCCTCCCCGGCCAACGCCAGCTGGCGCAGGGTTTCGCCGCTGGAAGCAACCAACGCCGGGCGGATGCTCCAGCGATCGCCCTGAGCGTGACGTAGCGGCCAATGATTGAGCGACTCCGGTTGGCTGAAGCCGAGCAGACTGTGGTTGGCCAGCTCCTCGACCTGCCGTGGCGTGCCGTGCTGCTCCAGGTAGGCCGGACTGGCCAGCACCTGCACCGGACTACAACCCAGGCTGCGCGCGTGCAGGCTGGAGTCGGCCAGCTCTCCGATGCGGATCGCCACATCAGTGCTCTGCTCCAGCAGGTCGATGATCAGGTCGTCGGTGTTGAGCTCCAGTTCGATGCCCGGGTACTGGCGGCGGAACTCGCCAATCCACGGCAGGATGGCATGCAGCATGAACGGCGCAGCGGCATTGATGCGCAATCGCCCGGTCGGGGTCTGGCGGTTCATCGACAGACGCTCTTCCATCTCGTCCATCTGCTGCAGGATCAGCCGCGAGCGCTCAAGAAAGTAGCGCCCCTCTTCGGTAAGGTCCATGCGCCGGGTGGTGCGGTTGACCAGCGTGGTGCCCAGCTTGCCCTCCAGGCGCGACAGGGTGCGGCTGACGGCAGACGGGGTCTGGCCCATCTGCTCGGCAGCAGCGGAAATCGAGCCGCAGTCGATGACGGCGACGAATACCTGGAGTTCTTCAGATCGGGTTTTCACATCAGGGCCTGTGGTTGGTCTGTGCAAGGATTAGATAACCGCTTGTCGAGGCCAAGTCCAGCGGCGCCTGAACGGGCCTCTTCGCGGGCTTGCCCGCTCCCACAAATACTGCAAAGTCCTTGAAACCTGCGTAATACCTGTGGGAGTGGGCAAGCCCGCGGCAAGGCCAGTCCAGGCAAAAAATTACTGTGCCTTGCCAAACACCTTGTCCAGATGGGCCTCATAAGCTGCCAACGCCGCCGGCACATCCGGGCGCTTCATCACATCCACAGCCAGGAAGGTCGGCAGGCCGGTCATACCCAGGAACTGGTTGGCCTTGTGGAACGGGAAGTACACGGCATCCACCCCCTTGCCTTCAAAGAAATCGCTGGGGTCATCGAACGCCTGCTGCGGCGCATTCCAGGTCAGCGACAACATGTATTGCTTGCCGTGCACCAAACCACCGCTGCCGTATTTCTGCGAGTGGTCCGAACGGGTACGGCCATCATTGGCATACAGGCTGCCGTGGCCGGCAGTGAACACGTCGTCGATGTACTTCTTGACGGTCCAAGGCGCGCCCATCCACCAGCCGGGCATCTGATAGATCACCACATCGGCCCAGAGGAATTTCTCTACCTCTTCCTGGGCATCGTAGCCGCCATCGATGAACGTCTGGCGCACATCGAAGCCGGCGCGGTCCAGGTGAGCGATAGCCGCTTCGTGCAAGGTCGCGTTGAGACGGCCTTCGGAGTGAGCGAACTGTTTACCACCATTGAGCAGAAGGATCTTTTTCATGCTGGCCTCCACGGCCGAGTCAAAAATTGATGCCGGCAGGTTAGAGGCTCGCGGGGGCGGGATACAGCGGTGACGGGGCAAAATACAATTGACCAGAAGTCACGAATGAGCAATACATTATTGCCGTAGAATAGCGTCACCCCCCATCACCGAGTAGCGCCCCATGAGTGAGCCGTTCGCCTTTATCCTCAAAGCCAAGACCCGCCCGGAAATGGCTGATGCGTTCGAAAACCTGTTCCGTCCCTACGTCGAGCCAAGCCGCCAGGAACCTGGCTGCATCGAATACCACATGCTGCGCGACCAGCAGGACCCGAGCCTGTTTGTGTTCTTCGAAGTGTGGGCCGACAAGGCCGCGCTGGACGTGCACTCGGCCCTCCCGCACATGGCTGCCTTCTTCGAAAAACGCATGGATTACCTGGAGCGCGATTTCGATATCCAGAGGGTCGACATGCTCAGCGCTTCGTCCGCTAGCCGTTGATCAGCAGATGGACGCCGAGTGCGGCCAACCCGATGAAAAAGCAACGCTTGAACAGCAGCGCGCTGATCCGCTGACGCAGCCACTGGCCCGCCAGCATGCCGAGCAAAGCCGGCGCCAGCATCAGCAGCGACGCCCCCAACGCCTGGCCCCCCAAGGCATCCTGCCCGGCCAGGCCTAGGGCCAAGGCCAGGGTCGACACCGTAAACGACAGGCCCAAGGCCTGGATCAACTGCTCGCGGCTCAAGCCCAGGCTCTGCAGGTAAGGTACCGCTGGCATCACGAACACTCCGGTCGACGCCGTGACCACACCCGTGACCAGCCCGCAAAGCGGTCCCAGCCAGCGCTCGTGTCCCGGGCCCACCTGCAGGCCCGGGCCGACCACCCCATACAACGCGTAGACCAGCAAGGCGGCCCCCAACGCGTGCCCAGCCCAGGGGCCACTGCTGATTCCCAGCCAGGCGCTACCCAGCAAGGTGCCGACAACGATCAATGCCAGCATTGGCCCCAGGCGGACCAACAACCCTCGCAGATGCCCGCCGCTGGCCAGCTGCCACAGGTTGGTGAGTGTCGAGGGCACGATCAACAACGCGGCAGCCTGCGCCGGTGGCATAGCCAGGCCCAACAGGCCCATGGCAATGGTGGGCAGGCCCAAGCCGATGACCCCCTTCACTGCGCCCGCCAGCAGGAAGGTCAGTACAACCAGCAACGACAGTGCCGGGCCAATGTTCTGGTAAAACGCGAGCAAGGTAGTCATGGGCCGATGATGCCGTGCCCCGGGCGACGTGAGAATCTGCCATATACTCAGCCAGCCTCTTGCCCGGACAGAGCCACATGCATTTCGACCTGATCGACCTCAAGCTGTTTCAGCACACCCTGGAGTGCGGCAACATCACCGCCGGCGCCGACCGCAGCCATCTGTCGCTGCCAGCGGCCAGTGCGCGCATCCGCGCCATGGAAGCATCGCTGGGCATTCCCTTGCTGGAACGTAACCGCCGTGGCGTACAACCAACGCCGGCTGGCCAAGCACTCTTGCAGCATGCACGGCTGATAACGCAGCAAGTCGAACGCCTGCAGTTCGACCTGGGCCTGTACGCGCAAGGCCAGCAAGGCCAGGTGCGCCTGCTGTGCAACACCGCAGCGCTGACCGAATACTTGCCCGAACTGCTGGCCAGCTATCTGGCTGAAAACCCTGGAGTCAGCGTGGATGTGCAAGAGCTGCCAAGTTTGCGCATCGTGCAGGCAATTACCCAAGGCATGGCCGACCTGGGCATCGTGTCCACAGCCGCCCCCAGCGAGCACCTGCAGACCCGGCCGTTTCGAGACGACCCGCTGGTGCTAGTGACGCCACAGGGCCACCCACTGGCCAGTGCGCTGGCGCCAAGTTTCGTCGACAGCCTGGCCCATGGCTATGTCGGCCTGGGGGCCGGCAGTGCACTGGGGTTGTACCTGGAAGAGCAAGCGCTGCACGAGGGGCAGCGCATGCAGGTTCGGGTACGAGCAGAGGGGTTTGATGGGGTGATCCGCATGGTCGCGGGCGGGGCCGGAATCGGGGTGGTGCCGCTGGCAGCGGTGCAGCGCTGGCAAGGGATGCTGCCGTTGCACTGGGTGGCGCTGCAGGAGCCATGGGCCAACCGCCGGCTGCTGGTGTGCGCGCGGGATTTCGCGGCATTACCAGGCTATGCCGCCGGACTGGTATCCACCCTTACCCACTGACAGCCTTCGCTGGCACGCCTGCTTCCACAAACGCGTTCGCGTACCGCTCGGACCGTGAAGGTATTGATACCCCCCTGGGGTATTCGTGAAAGGGTACGGCGACCTCCTACTTCAGATAAGAACGCAGCAACGCTGCCACCTTGTCTGCCTCGTCCTGCCGTTCCTCGGCACTCAGGCCGTCCGCCACGAGGTGATCGCGGATGTGCCCTTCCATCACCTCGGCCATCAGCCCGTTCACCGCGCCGCGCACGGCAGCGATCTGCTGGAGGATCGCCAGGCAGTCCTTGTCCTGCTCCAGCGCCGTCTCCAGGGCGGCGGCTTGGCCTTTGATCTTGCGCACCCGGGTCAACAGCTGCTTCTTGCTCTTCAGGGTATGTGCCATTGGGTTTCACGCCATGCTAGGTATACTGGGGTATAGTATTTTTCTCGATCTTCCGGGAGCATGATAAACCATGGCGACACAAACCTCAGACCGCTGGCAGCACAGCCACCAGTTCCACACCAGCAACCTGGGCGCTGAGCGCAAAACCCGCCTGGCGGTTTGGCTGACCGCAGTGATGATGGTGGCGGAGGTTGCCGGAGGCTGGTACTTCAACTCCATGGCGCTGCTGGCCGACGGCTGGCACATGAGCTCCCACGCCCTGGCACTTGGCCTGTCCTTGCTGGCCTACGCTGCCGCTCGGCGCTATGCAGGTGACCGGCGCTTTGCCTTCGGCACCTGGAAGATCGAAATTCTCGGCGGCTACTCCAGCGCATTGCTATTGCTGGGCGTGGCCGGACTGATGGCGTTCCAGTCGGTGGAACGGCTGTTGGTGCCGGGACAGATCCACTATGACGAGGCCATCTTGATTGCCGTGGCGGGCCTCGCCGTCAACCTCATCTGCGCCTGGCTGCTACGCGATGACCATCATCATGACCATCACCCTCACAGCCACGATCATCACCATCACCATCACCACCACCACCACGACCTGAACCTGCGCTCGGCCTACCTGCATGTGATGGCCGATGCCGCCACTTCGGTGCTGGCCATTGCAGCCTTGCTGGCCGGCAAGTTCTGGGGCGCCAGTTGGCTCGACCCAGCGATGGGCCTCGTCGGTGCGCTGCTGGTCGCGCTGTGGGCCCGTGGCCTGCTGCGCGATACCGGGCGAGTGTTACTGGACGCCGAGATGGACGCCCCGGTTGTGGCGGAAATCCGCGAAGTGGTCGCGCAATTGCCGGCGCCGGCCAGTATCACCGACCTGCATGTCTGGCGGGTGGGCAGGGACCAGTACGCCTGCATTCTTGGCCTGGCCACCCAGGCCACACTGAATGCCGACGGCGTGCGCCAGGCCCTGGCCGTGCACGAAGAGTTGGCGCACATCACTGTCGAGGTAAACCGCCTGCCATAGCGCGACCAGACACCTGGACGTCGAGCCCAGGCAACTGCTGCGCGGCCGTTGGGCCTATGGTGACCCGTCATTCAGCCAGTCACCAGGAGTTGTGCCATGTCCGATTTCATCACCGTCCTGCGCGAAACCTGCCCGACGCCGGTCGTGGACGCCACCAAGTGGAAGCGCATCGGCGGCGATCCGCACACCGTCAACCTCAATGCCTACCTGTCGGCCGACGGCAGCAAGATCATGGGCACCTGGATCTGCACCCCGGGCAAGTTCGAGGTCAACTACGATAAATGGGAGTTCTGCCACTTCCTCGATGGCTATTGCATCATCACCCCGGAAGGCGAAGAACCGAAACACCTGAAAGCAGGTGATGTGTTCGTGATCGAGCCAGGCATGAAAGGTACCTGGGAAGTGGTCGAGACTGTACGTAAGTATTTCGTCTTCGCCTAATTTGCAGGCGCGGGTTTAGCTGCGAATGCGGCGGTGAGGCATCTGCAGCATTCGCGGGTGAACCCGCGCCTACAACGGCCGCGCAATACCTGTGGGCGTGGACGAAAAAAATCGCGGAGCAGGCGCCCTTCCCTCTGGTGCGCAGTTACAGAGGGAAGGCCACCTGGCCCGCGATGAAGTCCACCTCTCGCATCACTCCTTCTTGCGATAACCCTCGACGATGGCCGAGAAGTCCTTGCCACCCTCGCCTCGCAGGCTCATGGCCTGGTACAACTGCTGGGCCACGGCACCTAGAATCACCGGTTGGTGTGCCTGGCGTGCCGCCTCGGTAGCCAGCCCGAGGTCCTTGAGCATGAGTTCGGCGCCAAAGCCACCGGTGTAGCCACGCGATGCCGGTGCGGTTTCGATGATGCCCGGCCACGGGTTGTAGGTATCCGAGCTCCAGCAGCGCCCGGTCGAACTATTGATGATGCCAGCCAGCACCTTGGTATCGATACCCAGCGCGTTCCCCAGGGCCATGGCCTCGGACACGCCGATCATCGAAATGCCTAGCAGCAGGTTATTGCAGATCTTGGCGATCTGGCCGGTACCGACTTCCCCGCAGTGCACGATGTTGCGGCCCATCTGCTCCAGTACCGGCTTGAGGCTGGCGAACAACTCGGTACTGGCGCCGACCATGAACGTCAGGGTGCCGGCCGCCGCGCCGCCAGTACCACCGGAAACCGGCGCATCCCCCATGTCCACACCCTTTGCCGCTGCGGCCTTGGACACATCACGTGCGGTCTGCGGGTCGATGGTGCTGCAGTCAACGGTCGGCGTGCCAGGGCGAATGCCGGCCAGTACGCCGTCCTCGCTCAAGTACACGCTGCGCACATGGGCTGCGGCCGGCAGCATGGTGATCACCAGCTCGCTGTTGGCCGCCGCGTCCTTGGGCGAGGGGCTGATCTGCCCGCCCAGTTCTGCCAGCTCGGCCAGCACGGCCTTGTTCAGGTCGAACAGGTTCAGCTGATGCCCGGCCTTGATCAGGTTGCGGGCCATGGGCGCGCCCATGTTGCCCAGGCCGATGAATGCGATACGCATGACGTACTCCTTAGCGCAGGCTAATGGTGGTGTTCACACCGTCGTTGACGCTGTCGTCATCGAACCAGCGAGCAGTGACGGTCTTGGTCTGAGTGTAGAACTGCACCACTTGCTTGCCGTACGGCCCGAGGTCACCGAGTTTGGAACCCCGCGAGCCGGTGAAGCTGAAGAACGGTACGGGTACCGGGATCGGGATGTTGATGCCGACCTGGCCAATATCGATTTCGCTCTGGAACTTGCGGGCCGCAGCGCCGCTCTGGGTGAACAGGCCGGTGCCGTTGCCGAACGGGTTGGCGTTGACCAGGGCGATGGCCTCGTCGAGCGTATCGACTTCCAGGGTCACCAGCACCGGGCCGAAGATTTCCTGGGTATACACCTGCATGTCGGTCTTCACGCCCGAGAACAGGGTTGGGCCGACGAAGTTGCCTTGCTCGTAGCCCGGCACCTTGACGTCACGGCCGTCAAGTTCCAGCTTGGCGCCTTCCTTGATACCGCTTTCGATCAGGCCCAGCACACGCTCCTTGGCCCGCTTGGATACCACCGGGCCAACGTCGGTGCCCGGCTCACAGCCAGCATTGACCTTGAGCTTGCTGGCAGCCTCCTTGATATCCGGCAACCATTCGCGGGCCTTGCCCACCAACACCGCCACCGAGGTCGCCATGCAGCGCTGGCCCGCCGCGCCAAAGGCAGCACCCACCAGCGCATTGATGGTTTGTGTGCGGTTGGCATCAGGCAACACCACCGCGTGGTTCTTGGCGCCCATCATTGACTGCACACGCTTGCCATGCTGGCTGCCAAGGTTGTAAACGTGCGTGCCGACTTCAGTAGAGCCCACGAAGGAAATCGCCTTGATGTCCTGGTGGGTGCAAATGGCATCCACCACCTGCTTGCCGCCGTGCACCACGTTCAGCACACCGGCCGGCACGCCGGCTTCCAGCGCCAGCTCGACCAGTAGCATGGTCGACAACGGGTCCTGCTCGGACGGTTTGAGCACAAACGTGTTGCCGCAGACAATGGCCATGGGGAACATCCACAGCGGGATCATTGCCGGGAAGTTGAACGGGGTGATGCCAGCGCATACGCCGATCGGCTGGCGCAGGGTGTAGGTATCGACACCGCCGGCGACGTTCTCGGCGAATTCGCCCATCTGCAGGGTACCAATGGACGCCGCGTGCTCGACCACTTCCAGGCCGCGGAAGATATCGCCTTCAGCGTCGGCCAGGGTCTTGCCCTGCTCGGCGCTGAGCACCTGGGCAATGCGTTTGGTGTGTTCGCGGATCAGCGCCTGCAGCTTGAGCATGATGCGCATGCGCGCGCCGATCGGGGTGTTACGCCATGTCTGGAAAGCGCGGTGAGCAGCGGCCACGGCTGCATCGACTTCCTCGACGGTGGCGAACGGTACGCGCGCCAGCACCTCTTGGGTGGCCGGGTTGACGATGTCACGCCATTCGGTGGTTTTGGACTCGACCCACTGGCCGTCGATCAGCAGCTTGACCTGCTCGACCTTGGTGCTGTTAGGGGATTGCGGTGCGTTCATCTGCGTTCTCCTTGGAATTGTTGTCGGGACGAGATCGCCAGCGCCGGGCAAACGCGGGGTGGCGTCCTGAGGCTTGTTTCGAGTATAGATGTGCAAACATCCAACAAGAACGCACAAAAAAACCGGATCATCATGCAAAAAGACCTCACATCCCTGAGCGCGCTCAACTGGGACGATTTGAAGTTCTTCCTCGAAGTGGCTCGCACCCGCAAGGCCAGCAGTGCCGCCAAACGGCTGAGCGTGGACTACACCACCGTGTCGCGACGCATCAGCTCGCTGGAGGGTGCGCTGGGCACCTTGCTGTTCGAAAAGTCGCGCACCAACGGCTTTGTGCTGACCGCCGAGGGCCAGCGCCTGCTGGGCTATGCCGAATCGATCGAGAGCACACTCCACATGGCGTGCGAGCAGGTGTCCGGGTCGGGGGTGGCGTTGTCGGGCCATGTGCGCATGGGCTGCACGGAGGGCTTTGGCAGCTTTTTCATCACGCCGCAGCTAAGCCACTTCGTCGACGCCTACCCGGCAATTTCGGTGGACATCCTGCCGCTGCCGCACTTCATCAGCCTGTCCAAGCGTGAAGCGGACATCGTCATCGCGCTGGAGCGGCCCGAGCACGGGCCTTATGTGTGCTGCAAGCTGTGCGATTACCGCCTGCGGCTGTATGCCACCCAGGGCTACCTGGACAGCCACGCGCCGATCCGCCAGGTGACGGACCTGGCCAAACACCCCTTCATCAGTTACGTGGATGACCTGGCGTTCAGCTCCGAGCTGCTGTACCTGGCCAACCTGATCCCCAACGCCAGCGCACATTTGCGCAGTACCAGCGTGATCGCGCAGTACACGGCAGCGCTGCAGGGGCGTGGGCTGGCAATATTGCCGTGCTTCCTCGCCGCGCAGGACCCGCGATTGGTCACGGTGTTGCCGGAGCAGATCGAGGTGACGCGGCAGTTCTGGATGTATTGCCGGGAGGATTTGCGCAAGTTGAAACGCATTACCCTGCTGTGGGATTACATCCGGGCGGTGACCGAGGCGAATGCGCCATTGTTGATGGGGCAAACCCGCGAGATGCGCTTTGCCCAGGCGTAGATCGACAAGGAGTAAGGGTGCCTCATCCTACCCAGGCAAGGGGGCTGTGGCAACGCCTTGTGACAGTGGTTGTGACAAGACTTGTGGCAGTTTTTTGAAACGATGTATTTCTTCCACGACGGGTTCAGGTCGGTGTCCAACACCTAGATTGGGGGTAGCGGACAGCCATTAGCCCCTAGGACCATGAGTACTGAAGGGCCACCACTCATGTGCAGGTCGAGTTCTCATCAAGGGCTGCAACAGCGGGAGCATTAGCCACTACTAGGTGCTGATAAGTAACTGAGGGACTTGCCCTGTCAGCAGCAGATACTGCTAATATGACATCACAGCAAAACCACAGAGTGAATGATTCTCAAAACCATAAAAACATACTCTTTGTTGCAGCTATCGCATACGAAAGATTATGACTAAAAGTGCTTTTCAGGAGAAATACACGTGGCATATCGAAATGGAAATTATTGCGCCTTTTATGTTTCTGAGCCTTTCAATCCAAGCGCATTAGGTGCTAATGCAACAAGAGACTTTGTTTACTACAACATGCTAAAGGCATGGAAGGCAGCGGATTCATCATTCCCCTTCAATGACTCGCACGCCAAAACTTATAGTGTTCGTGATGGTAGCAACTGGGAAACAACGCTGAAACCAAGATTGCGAGAGCGCCTGCAGTCTTCAAAAAATATTGTTCTCTTCCTTAGCAGCAAGACTTTTGAATCTAGAGCGGTCAAGGAAGAAATCGAGTACGGAATTAATAATCAGGGACTACCCGTTATTGTCATTTACCCTGAACACAACGAAAAGTCAGACTTGGTCGCTAATGGCGAAATCAAGACGGAAATAAAAAACCTATGGGATAAGCTTCCAACCTTCAAAGCACTGAAAATTAACGTCCCAGTACTGCACGTACCCATGAAGAAAGAGCTTATAAAAGCCGCACTAGCGGACAGTGAATTCACTCTTGCAGGAAAGATCAAGCCCGGAAACTACTGGTACACTGTCTAACTTTCCTAGCAACAACTGGACTCAGTGGTGGAAGTAGATGGCCAAGGTAAGTTTTACTGACAAAACCCTATGGGCGAGATTCAAAGAGCAAGTATCGTGGATTAGTACGATCTTCTCATTATTGCTGATATTTGTGAGCATTCCGGAGCAGTGTAAATGGCTTGCAGGACTTCTATTTCTGCTTGGCTTATTTGTATTTTACATCATCTGCTGGTTCGAAGCGAATCGCCTAAAAATAGTAGACCTCGACATCGAGGGCAGCACCGTCACAGTGAAAGCAGGAGACATATTTAAAGAGCAAGATTATAAAGTTATCGCATTCAATGAGTATTTTGACACTCAGGTGGATGATAAAATCATATCAAGCAAATCTCTAAACGGAATTTTCGTAAATGAGCATCTACCAGGGACGCTCGACGACCTCAATAAGTACTTAGAAGAATACCAATTCGAGAACAGCGACATAGGAGAGTTTAACGAGCTTAGACGCTCAGGAAAAAAGCAGAAGTATGAAATAGGTACAGTGTGTGTATACCAAGACTACATCCTAGCGGCATTTACTAAATTTGACGACAGAAACAGGGCCGAGCTAACAATGCCAGAATACTTGGCATTCCTCATTAAATTCTGGGATAAAATCAACAATGTTTATGCTCAAAAGAGTGTATCGGTCCCCGTGTTCGGCTCGGGAATTACGCGCATCAAAGAGCACAAAAACATCACAGATGAGGACTTGCTAAAAATAATGCTCTGGACCTTTAGGATTAGCGAAATGCGCTTCAAGTACCCAGCCAAACTAACCATCGTTGTCCACGAAAGCAAAATAGACAAAGTCAACCTATTGGACTTTAGAATGACCAAGAATGGCCTATAGTTCTGATCCAGCTTGAAATTTCAGACTCGTCACCAGTCAACAGTTCAGAAAACCTTAAATTCGAGCATGACCTTCCTCAATTGGGTGGAAGGTCAAATTCTGCTACTAAATCTAAATATAATTCCGCAATCGCTCAATTGCCGAATCTATTGCTCCGGCGTTGAGGTCGAGCGTCTGTAGGGCAAACATAATGTATCGGTACAGCTTGGCTACTATTTGTAAGCGATCCATGAACCCCACCTACCGCAAGGTGAGGCTATCAGAATGTACTGCCTGATGTACACCCAGATCGGCACTGGCACCCAGCGGGGGACTGCACACCAACATGAACGGCCGGGGCAGGTGCGATCATCATCAGCACGAGGTTTGAGGATGTTGTAACAACCTGCGATCAAAATTGATATTGGTAGAAAACCGTCAGGATGTAGCAGCACTGATGCGTTTTTATGGTCTATCGTGTGATGTTGGTTGCTGTGGCGACACAGACCAAAATCACTAAGGAGATTCTCATGGAGTGGCTAGCGGCACGCGAGGTTCATATCAGTGGGGGTATCAGGGTTCTAAGCTATGACAAGTCGTGTAATTTTCTCTATCCAGGCGACATGACTGGCGAAAAGAAAGCCATTGAAATTAACACCTACACCTCTATATTTTCAGACATTAGAAAACTCGGATTAGAGGTCGTAGGATGCGATTTCTTCACTGGACCACACGCACACGCACTGCCTGAGTGGCGCGTCAAACCGTCATTAGGCTCCGGCTGGCTCACTTGGGATCAAGGTAGAGATTGGTCCTTTATTGCAAATGGTGCTTTTAAGAAAAATGATAGCCAACTTTATGACATAGCTACACGTATCTCTCATCAGCTCAGGAGCTGTGAGTGGCGAGTCCGACAGCTATCAGAAGCGTATATGGATCAGCTGAACTCCAAATTGAAATCGGGAGATTTCAAGGATGAGCAACGGTTCCTTGACGGCTATACAGAGCTTTGCTATTTAGCAGCCCAAACTTTTCTGATTGATGCTTGCACTCTCCGAGATTATCTCATCGAATTCTACTGGTATGTTAAGTCTACAGGCTCAGCAAACATTACAAGTATTGGCGCTCTATGCAGCCACTGGAAAAAAAATCCTCCAACTGACCCACATGGGGTGGAAATTCAAGAAGTATCCTCTGGGGGAAACTGGCTGGACACTCTAGGTAGTTATAGGAATTTGATAATCCATGCAGCGCCATTAGCAAAAGCGGGAGCAACGCTTTATGCCATCACAGGGATCGCCAAACTGTCTGACGGACAGTCGTTGCCTTTCGTAAAGTTACCGCTGCCTTCTAACCCAGTAAAATTAAAAGCTGATCGTACGTCAGGTAAGCACTTTGACGACCCTTCACTCCGCCGGGCGCGCTTTCATAATATTATCGAGAAAGCAGATGCGGTTACAGCCCTAGACTCTTTGAGTTACGCTCATTCTTGCATGGAAAAATTAAGCATTTGGGCGGCCTCACTTGCCGAGTTGTCTCCAGTGGAGGCCGAGATGCCAGTTGTTGTCCCTATCCCAGGCTCATTCAAAATTAACAACCAAGGCCGCTTACCCTAGACTCACAGGATTGAAGGCAGGTATCGCGTCTTTCGAACTGCATAGCGCTATCGAGACAATAGAAAAGTCAGACCGACACTTGAACGATGTAGAGCCTTCATTGCGGAGTGTTGGTTCGTTCAAGATTCTGCTTTTATCATCGACGTATCTTAGGAACGCTGCTAAGTCGAAACCATAGGCACCGTCAGTAAGCGGCACCAGTCGCTCGCTCTGCTTGTTCTTGATTGACTTCCCCTCACCTGTCTCGTTGGTGTGAATGGCAACAAGCCCAGACTTCATGGTTATAACGTCACCCGGAGTCAACTGGCATATCTCCTTCAGCCGCCCGCCAGTAACGACTCCCAAGCTAAGCAGCCATCGTTTCCATGGCTTCTGCATAGTCCATTAGCTTGCGCACCTGCGGCTGGGAGAACGCCTTACGGGTTGATTCAACCCCATTTGTAAGCTTCACGTAAGTTTTGCTCAGATGCCCGTTCTCGACAGCCCAGGCAAAGACAGCTGAAAGCTCCACGATTAGTTTGTTCACCGTCGAAGGCATCCGACCCTCTGACAACCGCTCTCGGAACTGCACAAGGTCTGTTCTGGAATGGCTCTTCAAATCCAACCCATTCAGATGCTCGGAGATGACATTGTGGCATAGATTCGTCTCCTTCAAGGTCGTGGGCTTCTGGTCCCCGCCACGATCAGCCATGTAAAGCTGCGACAGCACATCGAAGGTCAACGGGGTAGGCACTGATTCTGTCGCCGCACTTATCCCCTCACAATACGGTGCAAACAGCGGCGAAGGCGTAACCCCAACGTTACTGTACATGTCTTCCCAATGACGTAGTGGGTGGCCGTCATCAGCAGACACCAGCGTACTGCTCACCAACTTCAGCAGATGCTCCCGCAGATCGTTCCATGAGGCATCAGGACGATCCAAGTGGAATTCCTGAAGTGATGACGTGAGACGACCCGATGCCTGCATTGCCCATCTGCGATCAGTGGTCTTAAGAGAAACAGACACTGTGCGACTCACGCTGCCAGTCATGCGAAGGCGTAGGTAGTAGATACCATGTCTTCGGTGATGGTACGGACTCGCCAACCGGCACGTTGGCCTCAAGGGAAGCGTGCGGTTTGTGACAGCACTTGTGACAGGGTGCTCCTATGGAAGGGTGTTCATGGTGGTTAAGCCCTTGTAATCATTGGGTTAACCCTTTCCCTCTTTGTCGTTCTGGATGTATTGCTGGAAGTATTTGCGCAAGTTGAAGCGCATTACCCTGCTGTGGGATTACATCCGGGCGGTGACCGAGGCGAATGCGCCATTGTTGATGGGGCAAACCCGCGAGATGCGCTTTGCCCAGGACTGATGGGCCTGCGCATTTCCGAAGGCAACACAGCCCCTGTAGGAGCGGGCTTGCCCGCGCCTACAGGGGATATGTGACAGCCCGAGCGGCGACGATCAGTAGGACGCTACCACGATGGACACCCGACGGTTCTCGGTACGCCCAGCGCTGGTGCGGTTGTCCGCCACCGGCTGGCTGCTGCCCAGGCCACGGCTCTGAATGTTCTGCGCCTGCATGCCAATCCCCACCAGCGCCTTGGTCACGCTTTGCGCGCGGCGCTCGGACAGCTGCTGGTTATACGCCGCCTTGCCCGACGAGTCGGCATGCCCGTCCACCCGCACGCCCTGGATACCAACGCCGAGCAGCGCCTTGCCGATGCGCTCGACAATCGCCTGGCTCTGGCCATTGAGGCTGTCCAGATCGCTGCCGAACAACACTTTGCCAGACAAGTCGTAGGCCCAACCTTCATCGGTCGGGGTGAAACCTTCGCGCTTGAGCACGGCAATCTGTTCTGGGGTAAGGCCTTTCGGGGGCGCGCTCTGGCAACCCGTCAGCGCCAGCATGGCGAGCAACAAGGCCCAAAGCGGAAAACGTAAAGCGTGCATCACGGGTTCAACTCCTGTTCCTGATTTCGTTGGCGGACCGTTCCGTCTGCGCCAGTTGCCAATGGCCACGGCGTTCGCGCTTGGCCTGGTACATTGCCGCATCGGCGGCATTGAGAAGACTGGCGGGGTCAGCGCCGTCATCCGGGTAATAGGCAATACCGACACTCAGCGAGGTGGAGATACTGCGGCCGCTGTCCAGTTGCACCGGCAGCTTCATGCTGGCAACGATCTTCTCGGCAATGTGTTCGGCGTCCTTGCGCGTATGCAAAGGCGTCAACAGCACGGCAAACTCGTCGCCCCCCAGGCGCGCCACCAGATCGTGCTCGCGCAGTTGGGCGCGCACACGTTCGGCCACGCTGATCAACACCTCGTCACCCACGGCGTGGCCAAGGGTGTCGTTGATCTGCTTGAAGTGGTCGCTGTCGAGGAACAGCAGTGCCAGGTGGTCCTGCTGACTCGCCGCATTCCGCACGCTGCGGCTCAGGCGCCCTTCAAAGAAGGCGCGGTTGGGCAAGCCGGTCAGGCTATCGTGGCTGGCCTGATGGGCAAGGGTCTGGTTTTCGCTCTGCAGGTGGCTATGCCACACCTCCAGTTCATCCAGCAGAGCATTGAAGTCATTACCCAGCTCGTTCAGCTCGGCAATCGGCGCTTCTGGTACGCGCCGGTCGAAGCTGCGCTCGCGGCGGGCGGCATGGGCGACACTGGCCAGGCCACGCAGCGGGCGGGTGATATCGCTGAGCAGGCGCCGCGACAGATACTGGGCAGCCAAGGCGCTGAGGACCGTGCAGAACAGGATACCGGCCAAGCCACTGAGCAGGAACAGCAACAGGCTCCTGCCCTGGCCTGCCAGCTCGATGTGCCCGACCTGCTGTTGCTGGTGCACGATCGGCAGAATGACCGGCTCATCCAGCAAGGCGCTGGCAACCTGCACCTCCAGCTGCGCGAGCATGCCGGTATTGTCGCGTTGCCAGTGCGCCAGTTGCTCGCCCTCGTTGTTGAAGACCTTGGCCTCGGCCACTTCTTCGGTACTGGCAATCAACGCCAGCGACTCATTGGCAGCGGCGCTGTCATCGAACACCACAGCCGCCTCTACCGTGTAATTGATCGAGCGGGCGATCAACTGCAGGTTATGGTTGGCATAGACACGCAGGGCGAGCACGCCCAGCAGGGTGAGGGAGATACCCGCCAGGCCAACGGCAAGCAAGGCGACGCTAAGGTGACCACGGCCCAGCACCGAGCGCAGGGTCGGGCGCACCGTACGCTTGCGGGTCGGTTTCATGGCTGCCCCCCCCGGCGCCGCGACAACTGCAGCACGCTGGGGTGAATACGCACGCCAGAGCGTGCCACCGAGTCGAGATTGACTTCAAAGGCCACCTGCTGGTCGCTGACCCGCAGGCAGAACAGGCTGCCGACCGTACAGGGGTCATCCGCCTCGCTGATGCTCAGCACCGGGTGGCCGCCGATACGCTGGAACAGCCGATCGCGCTGGCCCTGGTCAAGCTTGCCAATGTAGAGGGCATCGCAGGCCTGGGCGACCTGGGTGTCTTCTGCCAGCAAGCGCCGCACCTGCAGCGGCCGGCCGGACTCCTGGACATGGCCCTTGATGAGATCGTCGGCGTACTCGGTCGGGCCGACCAGGCACAGGCGCAAAGGAGAGGGTTCGACGGGCCAGCGGGCGTAACTGAAGATACCCAGTACTACCTGGGTGACTGCCTTGGCGCGTTGCTGTGCCTGGGCGGCGGTTGTGCCGGGGTCTGCCCGGGCAGCGCCTGCAGAAAGGAGCAGGACGGCCAGCAATGGCGAAAGCGCACAGCTTGTCACTCGCCTTGCGGCCACGTTCATATGGGAAATCCCTTTAAGCCCCTTCCGATATCGGCGCAACGATAGCACATGGCCGCTTTATTGTATGAGCCTGCAGCCACGTGTAATGGGTGTCATGGCCCTAGACCTGCTCGAGCATCAACCCGGAAATACGCCGTACTTTGCGCGCCACCGCTTCTTCGAAAATGCCTTGGCGTGGCTCGACCAGGCTGAAGCAGTGCTTGGCCCGCGTGATACCGGTGTACACCAATTCCTTGGTCAGCACCGGGTTGAGCGCATCCGGCAGCACCAGGGCAGTGTGGCTGAACTCCGAGCCCTGGGACTTGTGCACGGTCATGGCGAATACCGTTTCCACTTCGTTGAGCCGGCTCGGCAGAACGAACCGCACACCACCACTGCCGTCGTTGCGCGGGAAGGCCACACGCAGCAGCGGCTGGCCCTGCTCATCCGGCAGGCGCAGGGCTATACCGATGTCACCGTTCATCAGGCCCAGGCCGTAGTCGTTGCGAGTCACCAGCACCGGGCGCCCTTCGTACCAGGGCTGCTGGCTGTCGATCAGACCGGCATTGTGCAGCACCCGCGCCACCCGTTCATTCAGGCCTTCGACCCCCCAGGCGCCCCGGCGCACCGCGCACAGCAACTGGAAATCCTCGAAACTGCGCAACACCTTGCCCGCCCATTGCTCCCAGGCGGGGTCGTCAAAGGCGGTATCAAGTGCTGGCCGGTAACGCCCAAGGGTGCGCAGGTAGCTGCGGTAGCCTTGCGGTCCATCGGTACCGCGGTTCAGACCGTCCAGTAACAGGCGGTCGAAAGCACGATCCTGCTCGTGCTTGAGCGACAGGCTGTGCACGTCAGCAGGCGGCGCGGCCAGCAGGTTGCGCGCCGCGTGAGCATCCTGACGATTGACCAGTCTGGCCAACTGGCCAATACCGCTGCCTTCACCGAAACGCCGTGAAAACCGCAGCATCACCACTTGCTGAGCCAACGGGTGGCGTTGCTCATCGCCTGCCTTGAGGCCACTGCCGGCCAGCGACTCGCCACTGACCTGCTGAAGCCACGCTGCAGTCGCCGGCGAGTAAAAGCCCTCCTCAGCATCCCGGCATAGGTCACCCAGCACCGCGCCGGCCTCGACCGAAGCCAACTGGTCCTTGTCGCCCAGCAGCACCAGACGCGCCCGCGGCGGTAGGGCATCGAGCAGGTTGGCCATCATTTCCAGGTCAATCATCGACGCCTCGTCGACCACCAGCACATCCAACGGCAACGGGTTGCCAGCATGATGGCGGAAGTGCCGCGAGCCTGGGCGGCTGCCGAGCAGGCGATGCACGGTGCTGACTTCAGTAGGGATTTGCCCGCGTACTTCGGCGCTGACTTGCAGGCGCTCGACTTGCTGGCCAATGGATTCGGTCAGGCGCGCAGCGGCCTTGCCGGTCGGTGCAGCCAGGCGGATGCGCAGTGGCCTGCCCTGCTCCACTGCCGGCGCCTGCAGCAACGCCAGCAGGCGCACCACGGTGGTCGTCTTGCCGGTGCCGGGGCCACCCGTGATGATGCTGAAACCGGCCCGGGTAGCCAAGGCGCAGGCAAGCTTCTGCCAGTCCACCTGGCCAGCTGGCGCGCCGCCCTCGAACAGTTGCGCCAGGCGCTCTGGCAGGTCCGCAGGCGGTGCTTCGGCCTGACTCAGGCGCTGGCGCAGGGCATGGTCGATACGCCGCTCGTAACGCCAGTAACGGCGCAGGTAAAGGCGCTCGCCACTGCGTACCAGTGGCCGCGCTTGCTGGCCAGGCGTATCACCTGCGGCCACCAGCGGGCTGGCGACGATGCGCTGAAGCCAGGCATTCAAGTCAAGGTTGGCCAGCAGTTGCGATGGCAGTAGCAAAGGGCCGATAAGGGCGTCACCTTCCGGCGGCAACGACAGGGCGAAATCCGGCTCGGCCAAGGTTTGTTGCAGGTCGAGGCAGACATGTCCGTGCCCCAGTTGGTGGCTGGCCAGCGCCGCTGCCAGCAATAGTAAGGGATCACTGCCGGGGGCACGCTCTTCCAGGAACGACACGAACGCGCGGTCCAGGGCACGTAGCCAGCCCCGCTCAACCCAGCGGTCGAGTAATTGCAGCAAATCAGCGCTGTTGTGCTGCGGTGCCAGCGCCAGCAGGTGCTCTGCGTGCAACGGGGTGGGCAACAGGTCGACAAGGCTTCGGCTCATGGCGCAACTCCGGCAAACAGGTCCTGCTGTACTGGCGCGTGCTCACCACGGAACAGTGCATCGAGGCTTTCGATCAGCTCACGCGGTGGCTTGGCGTGGTACACGCCGTGGCCGCTGCTGCTGGCACCGCGCAGGAAGATGAACAGGGCGCCGCCAACATGGCGGTCATAATCGTAGTCCGCCAGCCGCGCGCGCAACTGGCGGTGCAGGGCCAGCAGGTACAGCACATACTGCAGGTCGTAGCGGTGCTCAAGAATCGCCTTTTCCATGGCCATGGCATCGTAGGCCTGGATGTCCGCACCCAGCCAGTTGGACTTGTAGTCGGTCACGTAGTAACGCCCGTCCAGCTCGAACGCCAGGTCGATGAACCCTTTGAACATGCCGTTTAGCACAGTCGGCTGCGCAGCTGGGCGCGCCAGACCGGGGTGGGTGTGGCGTGCCACCAGGCGATCGAGTTGTTCTGCGTCGACCCGGTGGCTGGCGAACCAGAATTCCATTTCGATCTGGTAATGACGCAGCTGGCCCAGCGTTACGCTCTGGTCGCTGCCCGGCAGCGGCAACGCCTCGCCCAGCAAACGTTGCATCCAGTGGCTCAGGGTGGGGATCCAGCCGGCCCAGTCACGGCGATTGCAGCGCTGGCCAACGGTACGCTCGATCAGCTGAGGGTTACCGCTGACCTCGCTGAAGCCCTCACGGCCTGCCCACTCCAGCAAACCATGGAGGAAGGTGCCGGGGTTAGGCCCCCGCGGGAAGCGATGGATATCGCCGCTGTCGGCGGGGACCTCGCGCAACACCTGGGCATCGGGCACCTCGTCATCCAGCAGTTGCTGGGCCTGCGAGCTGTCGGCGCCGAGGGTCTGATCGCCGACACGAAGGGCACTGTACGAAGCGATCCACCAGTGCTCGGCAGCCGCATGGCGTGGCCTGCGTGCCGGCAGCAGTTCACGCTCGGCGTGTGGCATGCGATATATCTGCTCATCCGCCTGCGGCAGGCCTGGGCAAGTGATGTGCGGGCACTTCGCCGCCAACGTCTGCAACCAGTCCGCCAGCTGCGCCGAGCCAGCCAGGGCCAGGCCGCCCCCCAGCAGGTAGCCAAACGCCGAGCGATGCAGCTGCGAGCTCTTCTGATTACCGCGCTTGAGGTCGGCGACACCCAGCCAGCATGCATGCTGGGCACGGGTCAGGGCCACGTAGAGCAGGCGCAGGTCTTCGGCCAGGCGCTCGTCGTCAGCGCGCTCGATCTGCTCCTCGTCAGGTGTGAGGGTGAGGTGGGCGTTACCTTCGCTGTCATGCCAGGCCAGCGGTAGACGGCTACCATCCACCGGTTTGCTGGTGCAGATGAATGGCAGGTATACCAAGGGATATTCCAGGCCCTTGGACTTGTGGATGGTCACCACCTTGACCAACTGTTCGTCGCTCTCCAGGCGCAGGATCTGCTCTTCACCGGCCTGACCGGAACTGGCCAGGTGCTCGGCCAGGTGGCGGATAAGCGCCTGTTCGCCGTCCAGCTCGCCAGCGGCCTGCTGCAGCAGCTCGGCCAGGTGCAGCAGGTTGGTCAGCACCCGCTCGCCATCACTGCGGCGGATCAGCGTACGCGGTAGCTGGAAGTCATGCAGCAGGTGACGCAACATCGGCAACACCCCCTGGCGCTGCCAGGTGTCGCGGTACAGGCGAAAACGCATCACCCAGCTTTCCCAGACCCGCTCGTCCTGGTTAAGCCGGTCCAGCGCAGCCAGCGACAGGCCCAGTGTAAGGCTGGCCAGAGCAGCCTTGAGCAGGCGCTCCGAGTCAGGCTCGGCGCAGGCCTTCAGCCAGGCCAGCAGGTCGTGGGCTTCCTGGGCGGCAAACACCGAGTCCTTGTCGGACAGGTAGACGCTGCGCACCTCGCGTGCGGCCAGTTCGGCACGGACCATCTGCGCCTCATGACCATCGCGCACCAGGATGGCGATGTCCGAGGGCAGACAGGCGCGCAATTCGCCTTCGGCATTCTGGAAACCCGCCGTGCCCTGCTGGCCGCCATTGAGCAAGGCGACAATATGGCTGGCGCAGCTAGCAGCCAGTTGCTGGCGGTAGACGCTGCTGGAGACTGGCTCTTCACTTTCCAGCTGCCAGCATTGCAGGGCTGCACTGACTTCACCGTCAATCAGCAGCTGTTCGCCACGCCCCTTGGCGCGCACCTCGATGAATGGCAGCGGGTTGTCATCGGCCTCGCGGAACAGGAATGCACCCCGCCCCGCTTCACGCGCCTCGGCCTGCAGGAACACCTGGTTGACCGCCGCCACCATGGCTTTGCTGGAGCGGTAGTTGGTGTCCAGGCTGTGCAGGCGGCCGCTGGTGGCGCGTCGCGCGGCAAGGTAGGTGTAGATGTCGGCACCCCGGAAAGCGTAGATCGCCTGCTTGGGGTCGCCGATCATGAACAGGCCGGTTTCTGCGCGGTTTTCACTGATCTGGTAAATGCGCTCGAAAATGCCGTACTGAACCGGGTCGGTGTCCTGGAATTCGTCGATCAGCGCAACCGGGAACTGTTCACGGATCAGGCTGGCCAGGCGCTCGCCGGCCTCGCTGGCGAGTGCGTGCTGCAAGCGCACGAGCATGTCGTCGAAGCCCATTTCTGCACGCCGGCGCTTCTCCACTTCGAAACGTGCCGATACCCAACTGGCCGCGTGCTCGAGCAGAGGGGCATCCGGGCTGTCCAGGGCCTGCAGTTGTTGCTGCAAGTGCTGCATGGCGTTGAGGGCTGGGTGCTCGGGAGGTTCTCCCTTCCAGGCCTCGGCCATGCCCGCCGGGGTCAGCCGGGTAAAGCCGGTGCCCAAGTCGAGCTCTACCAGTTGCTCATCGCTGGCCCAAGCGCAGAGCTTGTCGAACCAGGGCTCGAAGTAACGGGCTTGCATCTTGCGGCCGTCGACCTGTTTGGCGGCCAGCGCATCGCGGCAGATTTGCCGCAGTTCCTCGGCCCACTGTGCCCATGGCGCCTTGATCCGGGCCAACTGTGCACCACGTTGCTGCAGCGATGCCTGGATCAATGCGGCGGGCTCTGGCCCATCCTGCTGGGCGCGCACACGGCCGAACAGTGGGCGAATGCGCGGCAGCAAGGCGTCTGGACTCCCCCAGTTGCCGCGCACCCAGGCCAGTGCGTCACCTTGCATCCCATAGCAGAAGCGCCGCCAGTAATCGCGCATGACCTGGCCCAACAACTCGCTGTGGTCGGTTTCCAGGGTCTGGGTGAACAGGCTGCCGCTGTCGAAGGCATGCTCGCGCAGCATGCGCTGGCACCAGCCATGGATGGTCGATACCGCAGCCTCGTCCATCCACTGCACGGCGATTTCCAACCGGCCGGCGCAACGCGGCCAAGTCTCTTGTGGGTAATCGTCACGCAGTTGGTGCAACAGCGGATCGGCGCCTTCCAGCTCGCCACGGAAGAACCGTGCGGCTTCAGCCAGGCGGGCGCGGATACGCTCGCGCAGCTCTTTGGTCGCGGCGTCGGTGAAGGTCACCACAAGGATCTGCGGTGGCAGCAGCTCGCGCTCGAAGCCCTGTTCGCCACCGTGACCGAGGATCAGGCGCAGGTACAGCGCCGAAATGGTGAAGGTCTTGCCCGTGCCGGCGCTGGCCTCGATCAGCTGGCTACCGTGCAGGGGGAAACTCAGTGCCAGAGGACGGTCCTGGGTCATGCGCCTTTCTCCGGGTTGCCCAAGGTCTGCCAAGGGGCGGTGAACAACGGGCGATACAAGGTTTCGCACCAGCCTTCAAACGTTTCGTCAGCAGTGAGTGCTGCAAAGTCCCGGAACTGGCGGGCCAAGGCAATGCTTTCACTCCGTTCGCCAAAACTGGTGCGTTCGTCGCCTTCGTAGGCGCGAGCTGCTGCGGCCATGGCTTTATCGGTATCGTCCTGGGCCAACCAGGCGAACGCGGTCTTGGCCGCGACTGGCAACGGCGCATTCATTGCCGCCTGACGGGCCACCAACAGGTCGCCCAGCAGTTGCGCGGCCAGCGCTTGCGGCAGCGGTGCAAGCAACAGGGTCAGGTCACTGGCTACCAATGCACTGTTATAGGGGTAGCCCGCTGCACAGGCCGCCAGGTGCGTAGCCCAGGGCGCGATAAGGCGGTGCCACTTCAGGTTGTTGCGCCCGGCACTGATAGTGTTGGGTACTGTGGTGATGCTGAGAAGGCTCTGATCTTCCGCCTGGAACACCCGGCCCAGCCAGCCCTCCAGACGGTGCTGACCGTGCTCGAAATGCACCGGCAAAGCGCCCTCGACCAGCTGTGGCCAGCGTTGCAGCAATTGCTGGTGACGTTGCAGCAGGTCCGGCAGCGGTTCGATCAACTCGTTTTGCAGCAGTTCGCCGAAACCGGCTAGCGGCAGCAAACCGCAGGCCTGCAGGCGTCGGGCCTGGGCGCGCAAGGCCTGTTCGGCGTTGTCCGGTTCGGCCAAGGCGGCGCCAAGCAGGCTTTCACTGGCGCCGTAGCGTTGCAGGGTATCGAGGACGAAGGGTTCCTCGTCCGGGGTCGGCGCTTCCAGCGCCTCAAAGTACACCTTCAAGCGCTGGCTGAAGAAGTGCCGTACCGGGTGGCGCAAGAAGTCATTCAACTGGTGCAGACTCAGGGCTTCAGCGTCCTGATAAGGCGGCAGGCCCGGCTCGCTCTGCTCGTCTGCCTCACCTTGCTGGTGCAGCACCTGCCATTCATGGGCATAGCTGAACAATGGGCTGCCCTTCTGGAAGTACCGAGGGCTGAACGGCTGCAGCGGGTGCTCCTGGGTCAGTGCGTGCAACAGTTGCTCGCCCGGTTTCGCGAGCTGGCCCTGCTGCGTGTCGGCCAAATGCCAGCCCGCAGCGATGTGATCGCGCAACTGGCCGATCAGCACCGAGGCCGGGCGTTCGCTATTGTCGCGGATACTGCGCCCGACCCAGCTGACATACAGTTGGTCACGTGCTGACAGTAGCGCTTCAAGCAACAGGTAACGGTCGTCTTCGCGGCGTGAGCGGTCGCCGGGGCGATAGTCGCTGGCCATCAGGTCGAAGTCCAGCGGTGGCTGCGCACGCGGGTAATCGCCATCATTCATGCCCAGCAGGCAAACCACCCTGAACGGGATCGCGCGCATGGGCATGAGTGTGCAGAAGTTGACCGAGCCGGCGAGGAAACGTTGTGACAGCTTGCCCTGATCGAGGCCCGACAGCCAGGCTTCACGCACCACGGTCAGCGGTAGCGGGTCGTGCAGGCCGACGGTCTCGCACACCTCAAGCCAGCTATCACGCAGATCCTGCAACTGCATCAACAGGAATTCATCACCCTCGTCCTCGGCGAGGAAGAACACGTGCAGCAAGGCATGCAGTCGCTCGCCCCACTGGCTGACGGTGGCAGGCTCGGACAAGGCCTGGCAGGCGACTTCGAGCGCATCGAGCAACGCGACCAGCGGGCCGATCAGTGCCGCGTCCAGGCCACCGATTTCATCGTAGGGCTCAATACCATCACAGGCCTCACCCAGCCCCACGGCATAACCCAACAGCATGCGGCGCAAGCCGAAACGCCAACTGTTCTGTTCGAGCCCGGCGGGCAAGCCCAGGCTCGCCCGCTGCGCGGCGTCAAGGCCCCAACGAATGCCAGCGCCCTCGATCCAGCGGTGCAGCGTGGGCAGATCGTTTTCGCGGATGCCGAAGCGGGCGCGGACTGCCGGCACGTCCAGCAGGTCGAGCACTTCGCTGACCGCGAAGCGGCTGTCAGGCAGTTTGAGCAGGTGCTCAAGCGCGATCAGCAAAGGCTCGCGACCACGCTGGCCCTGGTCTGTCAGCGTGAACGGGATGTAGCGCGGGTCGTTGCGCTGCAACTGGCCGAAGACGGCGCGGATATGCGGCGCGTAAGTGTCGATGTCCGGCAGCATGACGATTACGTCGCGCGGGCGCAAAGTCGGGTCGGCGCTGAAGCGGGCCAACAGCTGGTCGTGGAGGATTTCCACTTCACGTTGCGGGCTGTGCGCGATATGGAAGCGGATCGAGCGGTCTTTTGTGGTGTCGACTGGTGGCCACCGTTCGCGGCTCTCGGCGAGCGGGCGCAATTCCAGGATGTCGTCCTGCAGTTCGTTGAGTAGCGTGGTGGGCGAACCGTCGCTGAACAGGTCGATACGGCCGTCGCTGAACACGCCCTGGTAGCTGCCTGGGTCATCATAGCTGTCGAGCAGGTTGATGTAGTCGCGGCCTTGTTTACCCCAGGCAGCCAGCAACGGGTGGGCATGCTGGTGCAGCGTCTGGTCGTCCAGTTGCAGGGGCATGCCTTGCTTGCGTTGCTGGCGTTTGTACTGGTGGCGCAACAGGTCCTTGTCGGCGACGATATCGGCCCAGTGGTGGCGGCATGGGTTGTGTACGCACAGCAATACCTGACTGAAACGCGACAGGCCTGCCAGCGCTTCCAGGGCCTGGGCCGGCAGCGAAGAGATACCGAACACGATCACCCTCGGTGGCAGCCCTGCAGGCGCCTGCTCCAGGCTGTTGATGCGCTCGATGAAACGTTGGTGTACTCCGGCGCGGCTCTGCGCCATGCCTTGCTCGCCAACATCCTCCAGTAATGCTCGCCACAACTCGGCTTGCCAGCGGTTGCCTGGCGGCAGTACTTTGCGCTCGCCGCGGGCCGTGTTGATGACGTGCTCGCCACTGGCCCAGTCCTTGAGCCAATCGGCACGGTAGACCTGGTACTGGTCGAACAGGTCGGCCAGGCGCTCGGCTAGCTGGTAGCGCTTGCGCAAGTCACTGTCGTCGGTGAGGAAGCGCCGCAGTGGCTCGAAATGCGGACGCTCGATGAGCGCTGGCAACAGACGCATCAGCCGCCAGGTCAGTGGTGCCTTGTCGAGCAGAGACACTTCGGGAATTTCGCTACGGCCAAGCACGCTGCGGTAGAGCTGCCACATAAAGCTACCGGGCAGTTGCACATCGATGGCAGCGGCGATGCCGCAGCCGCCTTGGTCATCTTCCAGCGGATCTTCAGCCAGGGCCAGCTTCAGCCATTGGGCGATGCCATTGCTTTGCACCAGGGCAATTTCGTTTTCCAGAGGCGCCAGCGGGTAGCGACGCATCCAGCTCACTACCAGGCTACGCAGGTCGTCGAGGCGGTTGCCGTGGACGATCATGAAGCCTGGGTAGAGATGGGCGGTGTGGGGCATCGGAAGGTCTCTGGAGGCGCTGATGGCTGAGAGGGGAACGATATCACGCGCACATGAAACGGCCGAATGCCATCAGGCTGTGGGAGCGGGCACTTCAACGCGGTGCCATCCGCAGCGTGGCACTCCCGATCCATAGGGGAGGTGACGTTGGTGGCCTGGAGAGTGTGCGCCCCTGCCTGGCGTTGCCCCCTTCCCCGTGGGAGCGGGTTTACCCGCGAACACCGGCGAAGCCGGTGCCATCTCCTTTTTTTCCCACAAAGACAAAACCCCTACCTGCATGCGCAGATAGGGGTTTTGCGAAATGAATCTTGACGATGACCTACTCTCACATGGGGAAACCCCACACTACCATCGGCGATGCA